>JBDTZL010000288.1:0-5202 GCA_040005125.1 Ginsengibacter sp. | reverse complement strand
AGTTTTGGATATTTAAATTGATTAGTAAGCCTTAATTTCGTGATATGGCAATTTTAAAATTCAGAGTTTATTGGGAAGATGATGACAGCGTTTACAGGGATGTTGTAATCAAGCCTGTGCAAACCTTTTTTGATTTGCATAAGATGATATTAAAATGCTTTGAATTTGACAATAAGCACAACGCAACGTTTTTTCGCAGCAATGATAAATGGCAGCGCGGAAAAGAAATTACCCTTGAAAAATATGATAAGAAATATGAGGTAGAGCCATTGATGATGAATAATGTTATAATAAGGTCAGAAATTCATGATCCGAATCAGAAATTTATATATGTGTATGACTTCCATAAAAACTGGACATTTATGGTGGAGCTTATTAGTGTGAACAAGGAAGAAGATAGTAAGCTTTCTTATCCATCATGCACACGAAGTGAAGGCATTGGCCCAAGCCAGTATGGAACCAAGGGACTTATAAATGAAAAGCTCGCGGAGATTGAAGAGAAATATGACCTGAACAGCACTGTGATGCCGGATGGTTTTAGCGAGGAAGGTGATTCGGATGTGGAAACGGAAGCAGGGACAGATGAAGATGTTGAAGAAAACACTACCGGGGAAATTTAAACAATAGATTATTGAGGTGCTACAAACCTGTGTGCCGGAAGCCATGCCCGGCTGAGGCCAGCCGGTCTCAACCAGATTTCCATGAATACTAAGACCTGCATCATAGTAACCGGCCCTACAGCTATTGGTAAAACTTCTTATGCAATAGAACTCGCTCAGCAATACAATACCCGGATTATTTCAGCAGACAGCCGCCAATGTTTCAGAGAACTGAATATTGGTGTGGCCAAACCTTCTGCGGAGCAACTTCAAAGCATTCAGCATTATTTCATTAATTCGCATTCGATACACGATGAAGTGAATGCAAAAGTTTTTGAGCAATATGCCCTCGATGCAATTCTTAAAATTTTTGAAACGAGTAATGTTGCAATTATGGCAGGTGGTACGGGGCTTTACATAAAAGCATTTTGCGAAGGCCTTGATGAAGTTCCTGCTGTAAACGAAGCAATCCGTAGCGAAATTAGTGGAGCCTATAAAAACATGGGATTGCAATGGCTCCGGGATGAAATAAAAAAACAGGACCCAATTTATTTTTCTTCAGGAGAAATACAAAATCCCCAAAGAATAATGAGGGCTTTGGAGGTAAAATTATCAACGGGTCAATCAATTTGTAATTTTCATTCAGGAATAAAAGTTGAGAGAGATTTTGAAATAAAAAAAATTAACCTGGAAATTCCCCGAAACGAACTGTACAAAAGAATAAACCGTAGAGTCGATGAAATGATGAAGGAGGGCTTATTAAAAGAAGCAGAAACCTTATTTCAGTACAGGCATTTGAATGCATTGCAAACGGTGGGTTATAAAGAAATATTTGATTTTATCGAAGGAAAAACCTTGCCCGGCTGCAGGCAGGTTTCTTTACCCCAAACGATTGAAGAAATTAAAAAAAATACCAGGCATTTTGCAAAAAGACAAATTACATGGTTTAAAAAAAATGGACAGTCCCCCGGCCTTTAGAAAAGCCCCTAACCCCTAAAGGGCACCATGCAACCTCCTTAAGATTTTAATACTTTAATTAAATTAAAAAGTAATACTTTTTGCCAGGGAAAGAATCAACAAATCGTATAAAACCCCGGATAATGGCCTTCCCCTTCATGGGAAGGGTTGGGTTGGGGCTTTAGAGTCCCGTTGGATAAAATCTTTCCCTTTCCTTCGGGAATGGGTTGTGGATGGGCTTTTATATCTTAAACCCAACGGTAACTATAATATTCCCGGCATTATTTTTTATAGAAGCAGGTGAATTTGTTTTGTCCTGAAGGAGGTACGGATAATGAATATCTTTAGTAATTGAATATACATAAGTGAGGTCAATAAAAATCCCTTTATTCCTGTAACCTAAGCCACCACTCGCTTTATAAAGGCTGGCAGCTTCATTTTTGTAAGGATTGCCATAGTAAGCGCCCCCAAGCCTGAACATAATAGTATTGAATTTTACTTCACCACCAACCCTCACGTTGAAAGCATTTTTATACAAATTATCCATCACTTTATTTAAGGAAGAATAATAGTTTTTGGCTACAACGTCAGATCTGTCGGAGGCTTTAAAAGAAGCACCCTTATAATTAACAAACTCAACATCGGCAGTAATAAATCCGCGTTGATTTTTTACATTTTCTACCTCGCGAAAAACAAAGGAAGCGCTTGCAATAGCTTTAAGTGGCGTATTTAAAACATACTTCGATTCAAGCGGTTGCCCGTTATTCAAATCATTGGAGCTTTGTCTTTTGACACCGGCGCCACCATAGCCTTCCAGGTCTGTGATTACTTCTGAAGAATATTTATCCGTAAGCTGATAATTTGTAGGCGTTTGTAATGTGAGCCCAAGCCTTATATCCTCTACCGGTTTATAAATAATACCAAATTTTGCATTACCTCCTATTCCTTTTGTGTTTAATGTTTCGTTAGATTCAAAATAATTGAAATTATTGGTGGTAACGCCCGAAGCATCACTTTCTTTATAATGTGCATCACGGTCGTAATTTAAAAAATCGAAACTAATGGTGAGCCCAAAATATAATTTATCTTTTAAATTAAGGCCGCCTCCCAGTGATAAATCTGTAATGCCTCCGGAAGTGTTAATTGTATTTTCCTGCAAGAGGCCAAAGTTTGGATTGGCAAGGCTCCTATAGCCGGAAACAGAACTATCTGCTGCCTGGACCGTATCTATAAGATATGTATTAAATGCCAGGCTGGAACCGGTAGGATAGTCAGCCGCCGCATTATTAGGATCAGTAACATTATTATTGGCGAGTTCTTCAAGGTATTTTTCTGAATAAGAACTTGTTGTATTCTGGCCTTTATAATAAATGTGCTTATTGAAATCTGCAATCCTGTTTACTCCTATTGCAAACGTGAAGCTTTTTATTTTTCTATCCCGAGCGGACGATGAAATTAAAAGGCCGCTCGCTCCCAGGTTGAAATTATTACTATTACTGGTAGCGAGGTTGTTTTTGTAGTTTGATTTAAAATCCTTCAGCGAATAGCCGGGAGTAACAACGAATTCATTTGTTTTATAAAAGCCAAGTCCTGCGGGGTTAATGAAAAGAGAAGAAAATTCTCCGCCTAAAGATGCGCCTGCTCCTCCGATAGCCTGGTTACGGGCGGTTCCGTTTTGTGTTAACCATGAATACCGCAGCGCATCAGCGGGCTCCTGTGCATATGTTTTTGTGATAGCAAACAATGCGATTGCCATTAAGTATTTTGCTTTCATTATACAATTATTTGATATGTGTATGAAAAAACAGCTCTAAAGGGATGTCAGATTTGTTACTATAATTTATGTATTTGCAAGGTGATTTTACCACCCGCTTGCAAATAGATATTCTTATTTTCTGAAACTTCTCACAGGAGCGCTGCTATTTCCTGATGAAGAAGAAGAGCCGGAGCTACTTCCCGAAGTATTCGTTTGAGTGGTTCTTGCCGGAGACGAGTTGTTATTGGCGTTGTTATCATTGCCATAAGAACGGTTATTTTCTGAACGGTTATTTTCCGAAGGGGTAAAAACTCTTCTTATAAAATTCCCTACACCGCTTCTGTTCGAAGGCTGTGGTGTTTGGAAAGCTCGTAGCGGTGCAGAAGTATTTGTTGCCGGCCGCCCTGGTTGAGTATTAACTCTGTTGGTATTGCTATTATTGTTATAAGCTCCCAGGTTAACTGTTCTTGGGCCGCTATAGTTACTCGCAGGGGTGCCATTTTTAATAATATAAACGGGCGGATAATAATAATTATTAAAGGGTGAATAATAGCTGTTATAATAATTGTAATTATAGGGATAGAAGGTAACTCCTGTGTATGTATAAGGATTATAATAAGAAGAATAAGGGCTAAACAAGGAAGATCCGTAATAGTCATATGGGTTATAACCGAATCCGAAATTAAGTGAACCATTACTGCGGTACATGGGGTCGTTTATACCTCTTCTTATTGCAAGGTCTTCAATGTTATCGGTATTGTTGCCTGCATACGAATCCTTGTCCTGCTGATTGTCCATTTTTACATATTCCACGGGCGGTGGTGGCGCCGGGGAATAATAAACATCATCAGGCGTTTGGCCAATCTTGTATGCGCTGCTGCAGCTGCTAATGACAGCAATTAATATAAATAGAAGTAGATGTTTTGTTTTCATGACTTTAAGTTTAAAAAAATTAAAAATGAAGTTGTTACTTTTACGCCGTTTACTTAGTGTAAATTTAAGCATTAATCACCTTTAGTGTAACGCTTGATTTTCGGAAACGATGTTAAATAATAGCTAAGATAAATTGAACAGTTTTTTGGAGTAAAAATTAATAGAGATTAAAAATTGATACAATATAATACAATATAATGAGTAAAGAAATTACGAGCAGGGAAAAAGATTATTCACAATGGTATAACGATATTATTTTAAAAGCCGGGCTTGCAGATTATAGTGCAGTAAGAGGCTGCATGGTTGTAAAGCCTTATGGATTTGCGCTTTGGGAAAACATGCGCGACCAACTTGATCGAAGATTTAAAGAAACCGGTCACCAGAATGCATATTTTCCGTTATTCATCCCCAAGAGTTTTTTAAGCAAAGAAGCAGCACACATAGAGGGTTTTGCCAAGGAATGTGCTGTAGTAACACACTATAGGCTTATGAAAGATCCCAATGATGGTGGAATTATTGTTGACCCTGATGCCAAACTCGAAGAAGAGCTGATTGTAAGGCCCACCTCAGAAACAATTATTTGGAATACTTATAAAACATGGATACAATCTTATAGGGATTTGCCTTTACTTGTAAACCAGTGGTCCAACGTGGTAAGATGGGAAATGCGTACACGTCTTTTTTTACGAACGACAGAATTTTTATGGCAGGAAGGGCATACGGCGCATGCCACTTCGCAGGAAGCTATAGACGAAACCATTCAGATATTGGAGGTATATGCAGAATTTGCTGAAGATTGGATGGCATTACCGGTGATAAAAGGAGTCAAAAGTATCAATGAGCGCTTTGCAGGCGCAGAGGACACCTACTGCATTGAAGCGCTGATGCAGGATGGGAAAGCTTTGCAGGCGGGCACTTCGCATTTCCTGGGACAAAATTTTGCAAAAGCTTTTGATG
>JBDTZL010000060.1:0-5209 GCA_040005125.1 Ginsengibacter sp. | reverse complement strand
GATTCAATTTTAGAAAAATCTAAAATATCATTAATTACGTTTAGCAAACTTTCCCCACAGGTAGTGATCGTATTAGCATATTCACGCTGCTGATCGTTTAATTGTGTTTCAGCGAGCAGGGAAGACATTCCTATTACTCCATTCATGGGAGTTCTTATCTCATGGCTCATGGTAGCAAGAAAAACACTTTTTGCCTGGTTGGCCAGTTCAGCTTCCTGGTGGGCCTTTTCAGCTTCAATTCTTGCCTTATGCTCTTCGTGTGTTGAATGCACCAACTGCAGGGTACGTTCTTCCACCTGTTTTTCAAGCACTCTTTTTTGGCCTTTAATGATACGCACCCGCATTTTATAAAACCCTACACAACCAGCCACGATACTTAACGCCACCAGCAGTTTAAACCACCACGTTAACCAAAAAGGAGGAGTGATTATTAATTGAATACTCAAAATGCGCGACGACCATTGCCCTGCGTTATTCAGTCCTTTTACTTTAAAAATATATTTTCCGGGATCCAGGTTGGTATAGCTTGCAAAACGCTTGTTACTTGATTCGTTCCAGTTTTTATCGAAACCCTCCAACATGTATGCATACCGCTTTTTTTCATCATTTGTGTAATTTAGGGAAGCAAATTCAAATTCAATTACAGAGCTATTATAAGGAAGTGTAATTGACCTGGTTTCAGTAATATTTTTTTTCAATGGTGAATCAACTGAATCGGTGGCAACGGGCACCTCTTTATTAAACAAACGAAAAGCTGTAAACACCAACGGAGGATCAAATGAGGGAATAGCTATCTTGTCCGGATAAAATACGTTAAATCCATTATTGCCACCAAAGTAAAATGCACCCGAGATGCTTTTACAAAAAGCCTGCTCCTTGAATTCATTGCCCTGTAACCCATCAACTACTCCATAATTTTTAAACGTGCTTGTTTTGGGATCAAAATTAGACAGGCCCCGGTTGGTGCTAATCCATAAGCTGCCATTATCGTCCCCTAATATGCCAAAAATATTATTGTTTGGCAGTCCGTCTTCAACTGTATAATTTTTAATAAGATTGCTTTTGAGATCCAAAGCTGAAAGCCCGGATGCTGTGGCAATCCAAAATATTCCATTCACGTCCTGGTAAATGTGGCCAACACTACTGTTAGCAAGACTATTTTTATTATTGTCATCATGCAAATAATGTTTGAAAGTTGCGGTTTTTTTATCCAGCACATTCAAACCTCCACCATCAGTTCCAATCCACAAATGACCATTATTATCATCGTAAATTGAATAAATCCTGTCACTGCTAATGCCTGCCGGATTGTTTTTATCGTACCTGTACCTGGTAAAAGAGTTATTGTTTGGATTATACCGGTCTAATCCACCACCATAAGTCCCAATCCACATATTTTTATCGCTGTCCTCGTAAACATTCCATGCATTATTGCTGCTTAAACTGTTGGGATCAGCAGGGTCGTATTTAAAATGCTTATAAGTATTTTTATCTTTATTATATACTGTTATACCATCCGCCCAGGTGCCAATCCACAAATTATGGTCGTTGTCTTCACATATATTTAAAACATAATTCCCGCATATTGAATTTGGATTTGCAGGATCATGAACGTAATGAGTAAAATTGCCAGAAACGGGGTCAAACAAATTGACTCCCCCTCCATCTGTACCGATCCATATATTCTTTTTTGAATCTTCATAAATACACAAAATCTTATTATCACTCAGGCTATTGTTTGAAGAAGTATGTTTATAATGAACGAATTGGTTATCGCTGTTTATAAAACTAATACCCCCTGAAAAGGTTCCCAGCCACATATTACCTTTACTATCTTTGCAAATAGAATAAATAGAATTGCTGCTAAGACTGGTATTATCAATATCGTCATAAACATAGGTGGTAAAAGATCCTGTCGAAGGATTGAGAATAGACAAACCGCCGTTTTCGGTTCCTATCCAGATATTGTTGTCATTATCCTCATTGATAACATGCGCCTGGTTACGGCAAAGACTATTGGAATTGTGCGGATCATTTTTATAGTGGCGGAACTCTTTACTTTTCCGGTCAAATAAATCAACACCCCCGCCATTTGTACCCACCCATATCTGGTTCTTGCTGTCTTCAAAAATTGTATAAACATCATTGAAAGAAAGTGATGCGGGAATATTATCGTCATGTTGAAAACGGGTAAAGGTTTTATTATTTGTGTTGAATAAATTGATGCCACCGTGCATTGTGCCAATCCATAAATTGTTTTCTTTGTCTTTATAGATTGTCCTTACAAAATCATCACTTATTGATTGAGAATCATTTCTGTCGAACTTATAATGAACAAAAACTCCTGCTTTTTCCTGATACATATCTAAACCCGCTGCTTCAGTACCAATCCATAAATTACCATTGCTTTCCTCTTTAATGGCTGTAATAAAATTGCCTGCAACGCTGTTACGATTCTTTGATTCATGTTTATAGGAAATAAATATTCCTTTTTCACGATCAAACCGGTTTAATCCTCCGCCCCATGTAGCAATCCACAAATCTCCATTTGAACTTTCAGTAATACCCGAAATATAATTATTACTAATACTATTTTTATCTTTAGGATCGTTCCTGTATACCGTAAAGTTATATCCGTCATATTTATTCAAGCCATCCCGGGTTCCAAACCACATAAATCCGCGGCTATCCTGTAAAATGGAAATTACATTACTTTGCGAAAGGCCCGCATCTGTTTGCAGATGCTCAAACTTTAAATGTTTATTTTGCGATAATCCCAAAAATGGAATCACCAGTAATAAAAAAAACAAATAAGAGAAGGTTTTCATAATATTTTGTAGCAATCGGGCAGGCTAAAGCTGCAAGCCCGCATTTTCTATAAATAGAACGCATTTTTAATACAGTAATTGTTCTGCTGAAAGCCTGGGTAAAACAATAAAATGTCGCAGGCGTATGAAATCACCCGGTTGAATTCCTCCTGATACCTCATGAGTACGGCGCTACTATAGTTAATATCTGTTTATAACCTTGAAAGGGGCTAATAAATTACATTCATATTTACCTTATTTCCATCAGGCCTGGTTACTTCCAATTGGTAAATTCCGTGTGCCGAATATTTGTCTAACTGTATTGTTTCGATACTGCTTCCTTGTACATGACTGATTTGTTTTGATATCACTACCTGGCCTATTTCGTTGAGGAGGCGTAATCCATATTTTCCCGCCGGCTGGTTAGTTAACTGCAGGTTAATGGTACCATTTTCAACAGGGTTGGGATAAATCGTAATACTTTGAATGGCTTTCCCTATAAACACTTTCACAACGGTGCTATATGCTGTTTTCCCACTGATGTCTGTGTTTAGTATACGGTAATAATTATACCCTTCCGAAGGATTTACGTCAAGCCAGTTGTAATTGCTCTGTGTTGCATTGTTGGCTGGAACTGTTTTGGCAAACGTATAATGATTTCCATCAAGAGATTTTTCAACATCATATTTCTTTATGTTGTTTTCATTTTCCACTTTCCATTCAACAGCTATGTCCTTATCCTGCTGGTAGGCTTTTATCGAAGTGAATGTAACAGCCAGAGTTGACAGTTGTTTAAACACTATCCTGAAACGGCCAGGTGTATAGGAACCGGGGATATTTACAATATTGAAATTTACGATAGTGCTTCCGTTAAGATTTAGTGATGAACTCGTATTAAGATAACTGTCTTCCAGGAAACCACTTAAACCGGGCTGATCCAGGTTATTCATTTTCAGTTGCCATTGATAATTTTGCACCCTCATATTGCCGATAGTGAGATAAAAAGTGTCTTGTATCGTAATAATATCATGACGTTCCACACTTAATAACTGTCCGTTTCTTTTCAGGCTTACATTTTCGCTGCTGTTTAATACTTTGTAGGCATCATCATTATCGAGGTAATTAGAAAAGTGAGGCCCTATATCCGCTTTGATACCGTCCATTAACAATGTAATCCCATTCGCATTGCTAAATAACTTAACTTGTAAAGTTTGCGGGATTCCATTGGTGAAAGAAATTAAATTACCCCCTGATGGTTTGATGTCTTCTTTGAAAGTAATGCTATAAGGACTGGCATTGCCTCCTACCAAAAATGCGTCACCGCTTTCTAAATAATCCGGATTTCTGTTGTAGGGAGTTCCATAGCTGCCGCCACCCGGGGTAACCGCGAAATCGGAACCATTGTAAGTGAGGGTTTGGTAGGCGCCGAGGCCATTTGTACTGCCGGCCGTTGCGATCGGGTCCCACACATATATTTTTGTAGCTGTTGTAGGCGCAGGGGTCATCCTGCGCAAGTCGATCCGGGACGGATAAGGATTGCCAACTGCGGTGAAAGCCGTTGCAGGGGATGCTATAGTAACAACTGACTGGTCGCCCTGTTTGATTACCCCTTTTGTACGTAATACAGTTGCAGAAACAGGGCTTGTAATGAGAGTCGCGCTGCGGTTCCCTCTCACAAATACAAAATAAGCTATCGTATTGTTAACCGTATGATTGATTAAAGCAGTATTTGTATTAGGAACTGTTGTCCAGCTATTTGCTATGGCATTATATGTTTTCATGGAAGGCGTGGCGGTATAAACATCAAACCCTGCAGCAGTGCCCCCGTCGCCCGTAATTTGTGTTCCAAACCCGGGAACCAGGTTATCATTTGGAGCCGCAGACCCCTCCTGCCATGCCATTTTTATGGTTTGTGCAGTATTCGTAGGAATGGACAGAAATCTCCATTTCTTTACCGCAGGAATATAACGTTCTACAATTACTGAATCCAAAACCTGGTTACCGGTGTTGGTATCATTATTGGTAAGATCTGCTACGTTGGCTGTGCCCGCAGCGGACGATTTAAGGGTTAAGAAACCCCCGGTTGAAAAAGTTTTGGAATTGAGCGCGCCAAAAGAGAGTATCCCCGTTATGCTATCCTGGCCTGCCAGCGTAACGTTATTGCTTATTATTAAATTCTTAATCTTATTTGTAAAAAAGGCGTTGGCTGGTATTGTTTGTGCCGATAATCCATTCATTTCCACAGTGCCTTTCGTAACGTCAAAAGAGCCACCATTAATAATACTCCCCGATATTTTAATAGTTGAACTGTCTATATTTACTGTACCGGTATTTGCCAATGATACATCTTTCGTAACCACATAAGCTGAATTTACCACATTCATTGTAGCCCCGTTCATTAT
>JBDTZL010000081.1:0-5211 GCA_040005125.1 Ginsengibacter sp. | reverse complement strand
CGATCGCCCTGAAAGAAGCATAGGCTTTATCTTCCCATTCTTTTACGGCAGCAGCAATAACAGGATCAGGCATTACCGTTGAATCTACATTGATAAGCTCAGAAATAATTTTTATCTTTCCCCGCTTACCATCCCGAAACACCAGGTGCCGGTATAATGTTTTTGCATTGGCATCTGCTTTGGCAACCGACCCTTTACCTATGGTCACATAATTATGCTGGTGCTCGTGACCACCCATGATAAGTGGAATGCGCTTTAGCTCATGCAATATCTTTTCGTCTTCAGCCAGGTCTAAATGTGTAAGGCCAACTACCACATCCGACTGTCTTCCTGCCTGTTTCCAGGCCCTTTTTATTGATTGCAGATTATCGGTATATTCTACCCATGTTTGTTTATTACTTGAAATGGTAGCTGTAACAATTCCAATCTTAAATTGATCATGTGCTGATGAAAGCAGGTAATACGTTGGGATTGCAACAGAGTCAGGTTTCGTTTTATAAAAATGCGACACTATACCATTGGAATCTTTATGCAATACATCACTGCTTACCCACGCAAACTGCGATTCATTGATACGTTGCTGTAAATCAGCGTCAGGAATATCAAATTCATGATTGCCAAATGTAACAAGGTCAACGCCTGTTTTATTCATGATGTCTACCATTTGTCGCCCGTTTACATTTTGACCATCAATTTTTGTAGTGCCGATCACTGAAGGACTTACAAAATCGCCTGCCAGAACTACAAAGGTTTGATAACGGGTTTCATGTTGTTTTACCACTGTGGCTACTCTTGCCATACCGCCTACCCTGCCCTGGCTGAGCGCGCCAATTTCATACACATCATTTAATTGCAGGATGCAAATGGTGTCCCGTAAGGTTTGCGCTACAATTGAATGATGGATAAAAAAAGTGATAGAAATGATGCAAAAATGTCGTTTCATCTTTAGTTTTATTTTGTACTTAAAGATAAAAATATAATGATTTAAATACCTCATTTATAAAAGCATCAATACAATTCAATTATTCTAAATGAATTTTTAATGCCGTATTTGTATTACCAAATAATGATCATCAACATTGGCCCTGCAATAAATGGTAAGAGCCATCCGGAATAAAAATTCAAATGATTATTGTTGTGTCAATGAATTACCCGTGACGCCAGAAATTTATATAACACCGGTGCGACCACTCTCGTTAACAATGTTGAACTGATAAGGCCGCCGATAATTACCCACAGGAAATACGCTTTCATTTGTTGCTCGGTCACCTTTTGCCGGCGTATATTGTGCATTAAAATCCGCACGGGGATAGAACAAAATTTCGGCCCTTTCCAAATCCAGTTACGACCTTTTAAGTTCGAATGTTTTTTATTTTAGCACGAGATTGCTATCCAGCCCCTGCTTTATATACCTCAAGTATGCTTCGACCTTCAGAAGGAATTAACATGAACAACAACAGCGTTAATGTAAATAAGGCATTGAATTTCTGGTGCCTGATTCCTGGTACCTAATTCCCGATGCCTGTTTCCTGACAATTTGAAAAGAAATAATCTTTTTTTATTCTTATTTTACAACTTATTTTAAAAAGGGTTCGCATTTATTTTTATTCATGTGTTTTATCTTTATTCGTATGTATATTTTTATATTTTTAGTTTGTAAACTCCTGTTGCATCATTTCTAATAATTTCTTTATGAAAAAAATAACCACAGTAGCAATAATAATATTGACTACTCTATCACTTGTTGCTCAAAAGGCAAAAGTATTTCATGTAAAATCTCCGGATGGCAAAATAGATGTTACGATAGATGTTACAACAAAAATAAGCTGGTCGGCAATGCATGAAAGCAATGTTATTATAGCGCCTTCTGCTCTTTCATTAACATTGGGCAATGGCGAGGTGTTGGGAGATAATCCAAAAATTATTTCTGCAAAAGCAGCCAGTGTTAATACAATTATTAATACACCCATTTATAAAAAGAAATCAATCATCGATAATTATAACCAGGTTACGTTGCAATTCAAAGGAGATTATGGTATTATAATAAGAGCTTACAATGAGGGGATGGCTTATCGTTTTTTTACCAATAAGAAAGGAGAAATTACTATTCAGTCGGAAGAGGCCAATTTTAATTTCGATAATGATTATAACTGCTTCATTCCCCACGTGAGAGATTTTCGTGGAGAAAATGATCAGTACATCCAATCTTTCGAGGCGTTGTATACTGAAGCGCCGATTTCAAAATTAACTACTGATACACTTGGGTTTCTTCCGGCATTAATTGAAGCCGGAACTAAGAGAGCAGTAATACTTGAAGCCGGCCTGGAAGATTATCCCGGAATGTTCATTAAACCAAATAGCAATGACGGTAAAGGTTTCAAAGGAGTATTTGCCCCCTACCCTTTGGAAGAATTCCAGGGAGGGTTCCATAAGCTGAATACAATGGCAGGTAAACGTGCTGATTACATTGCAAAAGTAAATGGTACCAGGAATTTTCCATGGCGCATAGTAGTGATCGCGGATAACGATGCCGCTTTGCTAAATAATGATATGGTTCAAAAGCTATCTGCGCCCTTAAGGCTTGCTGATATCTCATGGATAAAACCTGGTAAAGTCGCCTGGGATTGGTGGAACGACTGGAATATATCTCATGTTGATTTCAGGGCCGGCATCAATACGGAAACCTATAAGTATTACATTGATTTTGCTTCGGCCAATAAATTGGAATACATCATATTGGATGAAGGCTGGAGTAACGATTTGGACTTGATGGATGTAAGTTCAAAACTTAATTTACAGGAGATCATTGATTATGGCAGGCAAAAAAATGTTGGCGTTATTTTATGGGCCGGCTGGTATGCTACAGCACAAAAGCTCGATGAAGCATTTTCAAAATATTCAGCCATGGGTATAAAAGGGTTCAAAATAGATTTTATGGACAGGGATGACCAGGAGATGGTAGTATCACTTTATGCAATTGCGAAAAAAGCGGCTGACTATAAATTACTCGTGGATTTTCATGGCATGTACAAGCCAACCGGTATGCAGCGGGCTTATCCCAATGTAATAAATTTTGAAGGCGTCAAGGGAATGGAAAATGTAAAGTGGACACCTAATGATGATGTACCGCGATATGATGTTAGTATTCCTTTCATTCGTATGGTTGCAGGGCCAATGGATTATACACCCGGCGCTATGCGCAATTCTGTAAAAGCTTATTTCAGGCCAAATAATTCATTGCCCATGAGCCAGGGTACCCGTTGCCATCAACTGGCAATGTATGTAGTATTTGAAGCCCCTTTGCAAATGCTTGCCGATAACCCTACCGCTTATATGAAAGAACAGGAGAGTACTGATTTTATAGCCAAAATACCCACCGTTTTCGATGAGACCGTTGCATTGGATGGAAAGGTAGGCGAGTATGTAGCCATTGCCCGTAAAAAAGACAATACCTGGTATGTGGGCGCCATGAGTAACTGGGATGCCCGCGATATAACAATCGATCTTTCATTTTTAGGTTCGGGAAATTTTGAAGCGGAAGTTTTCAAAGACGGCATCAATGCAGACCGGGATGCAACTGATTATAAAAAAGAAATTATTAAAATATCATCAACTGATAAACTAACGGTTCATCTTTCAAATGGCGGTGGATGGGCTGCGAGGATTTACTCCGCGAAATAATATTGATGTGGATGACGCGATGCATTGCGCCGGACATCTTATACTGAAAACGTGGAAATTGATACTGTCCACCGCTTGAATTTGGATTTTCAACAGCTCCCATTTATTACTTTTGGCTTTTATGAAGTTTAATTTTTATCCATGAAATAGTTTTCTCATTTTTTCTAAACGCTACATAAAAAAGAAAAGAAATATGATTATTGCCATAAAAACTGAACAAAGTGCAGGACCAATTGGCATAATGGAATGTAAAGAATCTTCTCATAGCTTTGAAATTCTAAATGAAACATAATAAAAAGGAATTAAAGATAATAGCCCAGCTATAGTTGCAATAATAATCGATGAAAATATTCTGAAAGTTTTATAACTCATAATAATCAAACGGTTACAACGTGATAATTATCGCTGATAAATTTAGAGCGAAGGGAAGACGACGACATCTATAAAAACAGCATCTATAAGAATTGACTATGTAGACTTCTAAAGCCCATCTTATTAGAGCCTGTTAATTTGATGCCATAAATTACTCCCCTCAACTCCCTGGCTTTTCAAAAATTGCCGGATCAATTTCTTTATTGACATCAATCTTTTTGCTGTTGATAGTAAAGGTTATTCCAGGCAAGGTAATTTCCTGCGAAAAAGGCATTATAAATCCATCACTCGTTTTTTTATAGTCTGAATATACAGTAGTGATTTCAATGTCCTGGCCATCTGCATTCATTTTTGTTACCTCTTTTAGAATATAATAAGTAGCGCTATCAATAAAGAAATTCACTTCTATGGCATTTGCTGTAGTAAGCTGTAATTTATAACTCGTGGCGCCATTTAAATTTTCTTTGCCGAGCAATATTGTTTTACTTCCTTTTGCTGCATAATTGCACAAGGTACCTGTTGCATCTAATTGCACCTGTCCGAATTTCACCTGGGTAGCAGGCATCTTGGTAGCTGTGTTTACGCCCGCTAACGGATTAATACTCCAGCCGCTATCAACCAAATAACAGTCAATAATTTTTTGCCCGTTAAATTCGGTTTCACTTTTAAATCCTTTGCCGTTTAGAAGATAGCTTTTATGCGGCGCCGGGTTGTTCATAATATTGAGCTCATCTTCAGTATAAACGGTTTTTATGCTGCTCAGCTTATCCTTACCTCCCATCGCATCTGTCCATTTATTAATAATTTCATCTGCGGTTTGCCCGGATGCATTTATAAAACCCATTGCGGTAATTGAAGTAAGCAATACGAGATGTGATATTTTCATTTTTTTTAATTTTAATTTTTATAACACGAATTTTAATTTTTATAACACGAATTTTTAAAAACGAAATTACACGAATTAAGAAAAAAACGATCTATTCATTCGGCTAATCCATCTGCCGCCAGACAGGTTCGTGAGCCAAATCCCGATAGCTATCGGATTGTGCTATCACTTCTTTTCATAATTCGGTTTTTAATATATTTTTGCAAATGGTACATTGTTGACCATTGACCATTGACCATTGACCATTGACCATTGACCATTTACCATTCACC
>JBDTZL010000345.1:0-5219 GCA_040005125.1 Ginsengibacter sp. | reverse complement strand
GGCTTATACAAAAACAAATTGTAAACCAGTTAAGCAAAAAATTACTGGGTGGTACGATAGATAAAACCCACCCGGTGTTGGTTGATGTGTTTGATGGTGTAGTTGTATTTCGTAATGAAATGCCTTCATCTGCACCGGAAACAAAAAAACAAAAGGCGACACATTAAAATAAATAAAAAGGAAGGTATAAAATGGCATTCAAAGCAAAAGAAATAATACCAATTATAGAACCGAAAAATGTATTTGTAGGCAATCCACAGGCGCCGGTAACACTTATGGAATTTGGGGAGTATGAAAATGAAGATTGTGCAAAAGCAAATGAGGTAGTCAAAAAATTATTAAAGGAATTTGGAGAGAAGCTAAGATTTAATTTTCGCCATTTTCCATTAACAAAAATTCACCAGCGTTCCATGAAGGCCGGCGAAGCTGCGGTTGGAGCCGCACAGGAAGGGAAATTCTGGGAAATGCACAATATTCTTTTCGAAAACAGGAAGCAGCTTGGTACGATCAGCCTGAAATTGTATTCAAAAGAGGCAGGTGTTACCAATAAAAATTTTTTAACCCAGTTGGTCGATTCAACATACGGCTGGCAGGTACATAGCGACCATCTTGAAGGGGTTGAAAAAGGTGTGAAAGATATTCCTGCATTTTTTATCAACGGGGAATTGTATACCGGCAAGGTTACCTTTGTTGACTTACGTAAAGCAATAGAAAATGCTTTGACAAAAGCTAAGGTAAAGCCGCTGACAAAGCAAAAAAGAGCATAATGTAGATTGGACGTTTTTGAGCGACAAACCTCACTTTTTAAAAAGCGGGTTTTTTTGATCACTTGTTAAGTATATTTTTTTCCGAATCTTTTACGAGGCAAACTTTCAGTTGATTACGGGGCTATTCCTTCATATTCTTTCTTTCTTCCTTCATTTTTTCCTTTTGCTCAGGAGTTAAAATAGCATCCATTTTTTCTTTTTGCTCCTTATGAAGTTCTTTCATTTTATTCTTCTTTTGTGCTTCGGTAAGCGTATTGTCGTTATTGATTGCCTCTTTTTTTTGCTTCATCGACTGGTGAAATTCTTTCATTTGTCCCTTTTGTTCTTTGCTAAGATTAAGCTCCTTCATCATCTCTTTCTTCTTATTTTTTTTTGTTGTGTCGGCTTGCATAGCCTGGGAAGGATTTGTTTTCCTTGCCACCTGGGCAATACTATTGGAAGCAAAAAAACCGAGAGAGAGTACAAATACAAGTAATTTTTTCATGCTGTCTTTTTTATTTATAGGAAGGTAGACAATATTCTATCTATTAAGTTTAAAGGATGCACATTCCAAAATAACTAACACCAACGGAAATTGATTAGCACAAATGCCATAGAGAAGTTGCCAAAGTCCCCTTCAGGGGATTTAGGGGTAAAACCAACGGAAATTGACCAGTAACATATGCCCTGGAGAAGCTGCCAAAGTCATCGCCTGAGGCGGGGGTTTAGGGGTACTAAAAAACCCCGTGTTAGCAGGGTTTTTAGTATTTTATTCGTGTTAATTCGTACAATTTGTGGCAGAATTATCTTAAAAAAAGCATCTCCCTGTATTTAGGTAATTCCCAGAATTCATCATCCACAAGAAGCTCCAGTTTATCTACATGATACCTTATATCGTCAAAAAAAGTCTTAACAGTATCGCAATAGGCAATAGCCTTATCGCGGGTGTTGGTAATTTCGTTGGCGACTTTTCTTGCATTGATCATTCCTTCAACACCTGTACTTATTTTACCGATATGTTCGGAAATCTTTTCAACAATTATTTTTTGATTTACATAACCGCTTTCTGCAATTCCGATATCTTTTAATCCCTGGATGTTTTGTATTAAGACATTCTGGTATTTTATGGATGCCGGCAAGATATAAGTAGAGGCAAGATCTCCAATCACCCGTGCTTCAATCTGCACCTTCTTAATGTAGGCTTCCAGTTGTATTTCATGTCTTGCTTCAAGTTCGCTATGCGTATAAATATTATGGTGCTCAAAAACTTTTTTGGCCTTATCAGTTACAAAAGCATCCAACGCCAGCGGTGTGGTCTTAACATTTGGCAGTCCTCTTTTTTCGGCTTCCTTTTCCCACTCCTCGCTGTAATTATTACCTTCAAATAAAACTGATTTGCTTTCCACAATATATTTCTGAATGATCTGCATTAAGGCCACTTCTTTCTTTTCCCCGCCATCAATGAGTGCATCAACATCTACTTTGAACTGTGAAAGCGTTTCTCCTAAAATCGTATTTAAAACAGTCATAGGCTGTGCACAGTTTGCGGCAGAGCCTACAGCGCGGAATTCAAATTTATTCCCGGTGAATGCAAACGGGGAAGTACGGTTCCTGTCAGTATTATCCAGCATCAGTTCAGGAATAGTCTTATGAATATCAAGTTTTAGGATTGCCTCGTCCTGTTCATCGAATTTATCACCTACCCTTTTTTCAATCTGGTTCAATACATCGGTTAGATATTTACCTATAAATATTGAAATGATGGCAGGCGGAGCTTCATTTGCGCCCAACCTGTGGTCATTACCCGAAGAAGCGATCGAGGCTCTTAAAATATCGGCATAGTCATGAACCGCTTTAATCGTGTTCACGAAAAATGCGAGAAACATTAAGTTTGTTTTAGGCGTTTTCCCGGGTGCAAGGAGGTTCACCCCGGTATTAGTTGCCATGCTCCAGTTGTTGTGTTTACCGCTGCCATTGATACCCGCAAAAGGTTTCTCATGAAGGAGTACCACAAGATTATGTGTCTTTGCTACGCGGGTCATTACGTCCATGAGGAGGGTGTTATGATCCACGGCAAGGTTCACTTCTTCAAAAATAGGAGCACATTCAAATTGCGAAGGAGCCACTTCATTATGTCTCGTACGAAGAGGAATACCCAGTTTGTAAGCTTCTTCCTCATAATCTCTCATGAATGCATATATCCGTTCCGGTATGGAACCGAAATAATGATCTTCCAGTTGCTGGCCTTTTGCCGGTGCATGTCCAAATACAGTGCGCCCTGTCATTACAATATCGGGGCGGGCATTAGCCAGGCCGCCATCTATCACAAAATATTCCTGTTCCCAGCCAAGTGTGGGAGTTACAGCAGTTACGTTTTTGTCGAAATACTGGCATACATCGATAGCAGCTTTATCCAATGCAACAAGGGCCTTTAACAAGGGTGTTTTAGCATCGAGCGACTCCCCGGTATAAGAAACAAATATGGTAGGAATACATAATGTTTTGCCTTGGCCAATTTCAATAATAAATGGAGGTGAAGAAGGATCCCATGCCGTGTAACCGCGGGCTTCAAAAGTTGTGCGTATACCTCCACTCGGGAAAGACGAAGCATCGGGTTCCTGCTGAATAAGTGCAGCACCATCAAATTCTTCCAGTGCTGAGCCATCACTTTTCAAAGTAAAAAAAGAGTCATGCTTTTCTGCAGTAGCGCCTGTGAGAGGCTGAAACCAGTGGGTAAAGTGTGTTACGTTTTTAGTTTCTGCCCACGCTTTTAGTCCTGAAGCAATCTGGTCGCCCATCCTCCTGTCAATTTTACTCTGGCTTTTAATGGAAGATTTCAAACTTTTATAAGCGTCGTCACTTAGAAATTCCCTGGCTTTTTGAAGTGTAAAAACATTCTCTCCGAAAATTGCAGTGATTTTTTTTGATACCGGCGCATGTTCCGTGCCGTTGTTTGAAAGTAAAGTGTAAAGAGCGTTCAGTCTTAAAGATTGCATTTTTTAAAATTTAGATCACAAAAAAAGTACTTAAACTTTAAAAAAACAAAGTTTTTTTGGAAAATGTGTTTAAAAATTGGTAAGTGGGGATAAAAATTATCACATATTATAATTATGTAATATGAATATTTCTTTTTAGTTTATTCCAGTCTGTATAACAAACCACCGGTATTAATATTAAACTAAAATAAATGCTTCTGTACCTTACGATAGCCCCGATTATAGGTATGGTATAACCTATTACCAGGAACATACTTATACTAAAGAAACATGAGAAATAAATAACCGGGCTTATGGCTATATTTTTTTTCCTGAAAAAGATAAGAAAAAGGAACAGGATCTCATAGAGCAGAACTTCGCAGCCAGCCACCACATATAAGAAATTAACGTGCTCAGTAAGGTAAGGCCGCATTAAACTGTGATTAAGCGCCTGGGGTGTATTATTTAAAAAGCTCCGGAAATTTGGATAAAGCGGGTTAATATTTATGGCGGATGCACCGTTTTTTGCAATTTCAATAAATGCAAGCTGGCGGCTTGAAACGTGCCCGGGGAGATCGAATTTTGGCGCCAGGAAACCAGAACAGAAAAACAATATCGCAATAAAAAAATAAACGCCCGAAAATATTGCCAAAGCATATTTGGGTTTTTGTTCTGCCACGATCCAGGCTATAAGTGCCGGTACCAGGGTTATAAATACAAAATTTCTGACAAGCAATATCAGTGATAAAAAAAACAGCGCAATCAAAATTCTTGTCCATGAAAATCCTTTGTTTCTCAGCAAAAAAAATAAATGATACATTAACATGGAAAGAGATAAAAAAATCAGGCCATCCCGGTGAATACCACTGGTGAAATAAATGACAGAGGGTAAAAGGAAAATGCAGGCAATCAAAATAAATGGATACAATGGGAAGATTTTTATAAAAACCTTGTAAAGACCTACGGCCCCAAAGAATATCAAAAAATTATAAAAGAGCGTATTGATATAAAAATTTCTTCCACTGAAAATATTAAACACCGAAAGCATTTTCACGATTAAATTGCTTCTCGTATCGTTCCAGTATGAATCTGAACTTTCCAGGAAACCCGAATAGCTGTTATTATGATTGCTATGAAAAATATTAGTAAAATATTCAGATGTATTATTAAAAAGCAAATGATATTCTGCGATACCTTCCTGTTGAAAGAATGCCGTATCGGTGCCCTTGAAGTAATTCATATTTAAATAGCCATTCACAAGACCTGCAATAACTCTTGCCAAAAAAAGTGAAATAAGTATACGTTTGTCAAGGCCGGGTTCTTTGAAAAAATTTATACGGCTGATAAGCCAGCAAAAAATAACGAGGTAAAAAAGAAAAAGTAAATAAACCAATCAGTAAGTTTTATTGTGGGAAGTTAGTTAAAATATTTACACCTGTTTTCACAGATAAAGTTTAAGAGATTGTAAGTTTGCGCTTATAATATTATGGAAATTACA
>JBDTZL010000156.1:0-5240 GCA_040005125.1 Ginsengibacter sp. | reverse complement strand
GCCACGGATTACACAGATTTTCACGGATTAAAGAAAAGCAAAAACCTTAGCCACGAATTACACGAATTTTCACGGATTAAAGAAAAGCAAGAACCTTAGCTACGAATTACAGGAATTTTCGCGAATAAAGAAGAACAAAAACCTTAGCCACGGATTACACAGATTTTCACGGATTAAAGAAAAACAAAAACCTTAGCCACGAATTACAGGAATTTTCATGGATAAAAAAGAACAAGAACCTTAGCCACGAATTACACAGATTTTCACAAACTGAATACACGTAATCCGTGTTAATCTGTCTAATCCGTGGCCCATTTTTATTCTCTCTTTTATACTACATATTTCTTTTATGTTTTTTTAATCATGAAAATTCGTGGCTAAGCTAAACTGTCGTGTTGGTCATCATCGAGATTTGTTTCAAAATGTCCTTCCTTATTTTGTCTGCATTTAAATGTTACTATTGTAATGTTAAACGTAGGATGGCCAAAGATAATAACACGAATTTTACACACTAACCTGCCTGACGGCAGACAGGTTACACGATTTACATTGCCGCATTTAATAATTCGTGTAATTCGAATTAATTCGTATAATAAAATATGAAACTAATATGAAAAACATCTTTACAGTATTGATTGTGTTTTCATCGCCATGTTTGGGGCAGTCGAACCATATATCAACCATCACTTCTTCTTACCAGGCTTCACGATTTTTAAAAGATACATCGATGACAGGGGTTTATGACGCAGCCCATAAAGTAATGCACATTGAAGGTAAGATCTCAGGCACAGTAACCATTCAAAACGCAATAATAGAAGCCAACCCTTACATCCAGATTGCTGATACAACAGTAACATTTATAAACTGCAAAACAAAAGAATTTAGCAGTGCCTGGTATGGAGCAAAAAGTACCAATGCAGATAATTCTGTTCAGTTACAAAAATGTATAAATACATGCATTAAAAACGGGATTAAGAATTTATACATTGCGGACAATTACTCCTATTCGCAAACTTTGAAAGCCTTCAATATTTCCAATGGACAGTACATTGGCTGGGCACTCAATATTTATGGTGACGGTGATAGATGGGATGATCGTCAAACTCTGCATTATACAGGCTCGGGGATAGCGTTTGGGGTTCAATTGGCAAAGGGTGGATCAATCAGTAAGCTGACAATTAAAGGTAATTACAAGCCGCCAAAAAACACGGGCCCTGTTTATTATAACACACCGTTTCCGGTAAAACCCGGAAACTCAGGGATCGTAATAGATTATGATGGCTCTAAAAACACAGGTGGCTCAACAGGTTTTTTTATAGAAGATACCGATGTTGATGGCTTCGATGTGCTTTATGATATTTCACCAAACGGGGCAACCTATAACGCGGACATAATTCATTTAAATAATATTCATTGCGGTAATGGCCGGATAGGAGTAAGAAGCGGCCAGGCACAGGAAAAGGATAATGAAATAAATGGGATTTTCAGTTGGGGTAGTATCCAGGTATTGATTCAGATCGGAAAGTCGGGCAAGGTGCAGGCAGGAAATTATGTTGTGCGAGGTGGTAATGTTGCCGGTGGTTGTGTGCAACTATTTGACATATCATTAAGCGGATGGAATAGCTTTCATGTTTATGGTCTTTATGCGGAAAGTATTGCACGTATAGGAACTATTTACGCACGCACAGATCTGTATAATCCAACTGCAGGATTAAATGGATTAGAAGTTAAATTTCAAACACCGGATAACGCAGGTGCTCAAACCTTATTTACAGGCAATTCATACAAGATAATATTTCGGGATTGTGACATGTGGTATTACGATGGTAAAAAGGGAAATCCAATGACATGGGCCGGTAATTTCACTTTCGATAATGTTGATTTTGGCGGTGGAGTTTGGAACAATCCGGGCTTAATAAATATAAAACACGACAATTCGGGTGCAAATACATCCATTCATTCCCAATGAAAAAATATTTTTTTGGCCACGAATTACACGAATTTTCACGGATTACTGTCAAAAGGTTGATTGCCTTCGGGAATAAAATTAGTGCATGAAATTAATGTGACCTGGTAGCCTAAAAAGGTTTCATATATCTTGCTGGCCTGGTAACTTAATCCGTGGAAATCTGTAGTCTGCGTAAACTGTGGCCAAACCATAAGCGAAATTCTTTTTATGCATTTTTTAAGTTATGCCCAGGTTTACCCTGGTCTTTATAAATTAAATAAGAATTATTGCAGTGAAAATTTTTGAACAGAAATGCCCCTGCCTGTTGCCACTTTTAAGAAATAAATTCCCTTCGGTTGATTCGTAAGATCCAGTGCATTGGAATTATATAAACTAAAGAATTCTTTTTTAAGAATGGGCTGACCAAGGGAATTTGAAACAATAAAATTTGTACGCCCGGTATATCCATTCATTGAAATCAAAATTTTACCCGTGGATGGATTTGGATAAATGGAGAAAGCTTTGTCGTCGTCAATTTTTATGGCTCGGATATCTGAATAACATTTACCACCAGCCTGTGGGATTACCGATAAACGATAACGACACGCTATTCCAGGTTGCAAATCGTCAATAAACGAATACAACGAATCTGAAGAAACAGGTATAGAACAAATTCGTCTAAAGTCAGGATTTCCTGTTGATTTCTCTATTTCATAATGGTCGATATTCTGTTGTTCCGAAATATTCCATTGCAATTTGACTTGCCGGCTGTTTATTGCATTGATGTCAAATGTGGCATTTACTCTTATAGCATTTTGGCCGCAGGGATCTCTACACGTGTTAATGGAAAGGACTTTGTTATTCCTGATAAGGTCGGCGGCTTCTTCATAAGTTGGTTTTTTTAAAAAACAGGTTATCGGAGATGTCATACCTGCATGCATAGCTGCTATTTGAAAGCCTTCTTTAGTATTGGCCAATTGATAATTACCATTATCCGGGTCTGCAAAAATTGCTTTTAGACCTCTTGGATCATTCCTCAGATCAAAAAACAAACTGTTCTGATCCTGCCCCGATTGTTTTTTCCATTCATCAAAATTTTGAATGATCGAACTGCCTTTGTTAGTCGCAGCATTCGTTGTAGACCAGGCAATTTTATTTCCTTTTAATAAAACATAAACATTATTATTCCACTTATCTGTAGATGTAGCCATACCCTTATTCGTATTAGTAGTAGCAGCTATCAATGTTGCAGATGGAATAATATCACAAATGAAAATATTTCCTGATGCTTCAATTTTACTAAATGCGCCACCGCCGCCATACACAAACGCGCCTGCATTTGCCCAATATGATGCATAATTATCAATAAGATGTATGATTGAATTCGTCAACTTTAGAGAAGTATTGCTTTGCATAAAAATTCCAGATGTGTAAATTGTTCCTTTGGTCTTTATAAAGACATTATTCACTAATGACCGTACCGGATTTGTTGCACTATAACCAATACCAAAATTTACATCTTTAAAATAAGAATTGCTGATGGTGGCATATTTTGCTTTTCCATAATTATACCCTGACGTATATCCATCTGCGTAGACGTTTTTTAATATTACAGTATCAGTATTGGAAGTAAACATAAATCCATCAGTTTCTGCACTATCTGCAAAACCCACGACATTATCCATTTCAACAGCACCAAAATTTGTTCCCAAACTTGTGTGAGCATATACTGGCGATCCTATATCCAAAAACATCGAATTCTTAATGGTGCAATGTCTTCCCAGGCCTTCTACATCATAAAAAACCACGGCAAAGTCATTGGTGTTTTGAGCTCCTGGTAAAAAGAGCGAATGGTCGATTGTTCCACTGCGGGCAACAAGATGATGTATACCAGCACCCGGGCCAAATATTATTTTGTTGTAATAAGAATTAGCTCCTCCCGGCAGCATTCCATTGCCTGCCCCAAACCCACGCACCCATAGATTTTCAAACTTATTATCCTGCTGATAGGTGCTGTTTATCGCCCAATCCCTTACAGTTACTTCGTACCGGTATTTTGTATTTGCATCAGGTGAACTTCCATCGCTGGTATGGATGAAAACGGGCATAGGATTTTCGTTGGTATTCACGGGTGTGCAAAATGAGCCAGGAGTGTTTTCCACGGCAGTTGATCCATTCACGAATTTCAATAATTTTCTTGCAGTAAAAGGCGCGGTTTTTTCAAGCGCTTTGTTAATTTCAAATACATATATATAGCTGTAACTACCAATACCATTAATCCCATAGCCTTTAAAACCGGAGTATGGAATAGCTTGCTTAAATGTATTGCTGGTACCCGGCTCTTTTATCCAACCAGCGTTAAATTCTTTCGAGCCATTTAAGATCGTAAAATCATTTTCACCATAATTGGCAGCGTAAGTACCTAGTTGTATGGGGTAAGATGTTACCAGGTTTTCCTGGAACATGTCACCGCTTTTCAGGCCAAGTTTTACACTCCCGCGCGCAATAGAAAAGGTTTTAAGGACCGGCGCAATACCACCAATAGTTCTTTTAGCCAATAGTTCAGATGTTCCCGGCAGGCTATCATTTCCTTTATTGCTTATATAAAAATCAAATTTTTCCTGTGCAACAGATGTATGTGGCAAAAATAAAAATAATAAAAACGCATACCTGAGAATCCTCATTTCCATATCAAAAACTTAAGTTTGGGATAAGTAATTATATTACCCTTAGGGTGATGTAAGATCAGCCGGCAGAGGCCTGTTACATTTCACCAAAGGGTATAGAATTGCCTAAAGGACGTGGAATGGTTAAAAATGTGGAATTGAGAGTGTGTGGAATTGCTGAAGGATATGGAACTAACTATAAACACGAAGATATCTATAAATTCATCAATTCGTGAAAATTCGTGTAGCCTGTCTATCGTCAGGCGGGATCGTGGCTATGGTTTTTTGCCTTTCTTGATCCCTGGAAATCTGTGTAACCTGCCGCCAGGCAGGTCCGTGGCCCAACTATTCTGTGGATTTTCAATGCGATAATTTTTTATACATATTAATAAGACCATTAGTTGAAGAATCATGCGAAGCTATCTCCGCATTATTTTCCAACTCAGGTAATATTTTTTTAGCGAGTTGCTTTCCCAGTTCTACTCCCCATTGATCAAAGCTGTAAATATTCCAGATGATTCCCTGTACAAAAATTTTATGTTCATACAATGCGATCAGTTCGCCTAATGTTGAAGGAGTAATTTTTGTAATGAGAAAAGAATTGGTGGGCTTGTTACCTTCAAATT
>JBDTZL010000040.1:0-17748 GCA_040005125.1 Ginsengibacter sp. | reverse complement strand
TGGCAACCTGCGTTTCTAATTGCTGAATGCGTTTTTGAAGTTTTACTTTTTCAATCGCTTTACTGAGCAAAGGAATTATCCTCGCGTTATCATCGCCTTTGGTGATATAGTCAAACGCCCCGTTCTTCATCGCCATTACACCATCAGGTATATTGCCATAAGCAGTCAATAAAATAATTTCGATACCGGGATGCCTGGCTTTTATGCCCGAAATAAAATCCACCGCATGGCCATCGGGTAATTTTACATCGCAAAGGATTACGTCGATATCTTCTTTTTCAAGTATTTTGAGACCGGCTTTTATGTTGCCGGCTTCTGAAACTTCATAACCTTCCAGCCTGGTTATGCGGGCAAGTAAGTTCCTGAGCTTTTCCTCATCATCTATTATTAAAATTTTGCTCATAAGTTGTGAAAGTGCCTTTTTTGAAAAGAAAACCCGGCAACTAAAATTACGAACCTATATCTTAGATAGAATTAAATTTTTGGAAAGCAGGTTATATTAAATTGCCAAAGCTGTCAGCAATCTTTATTCGCCTGTATAAGGATCTTTAATCTTTTTTGACTCATATTTTATGCTTGAAAATTTTGCTGCACATTTGGTCCCTGTTGGCGATTGAGCCAGGAACCCGACTTCAAACCCGGGATTTGTGTCAAATTGCAGGTGCCTTATTAAAAACCATTTAGCTCCGTTTATAGAATAATATAAAGTAATAACGTTATCAGCCTTCGCCACTTTATAAAATACTCTATTAGAGTTAATCTCAACTGAATTACAATCATCCGAAATATTTTTTGTCACGACACTCACAACTCTCCTGGCCCCTGTGTAATCTTTTTCAAAACAAAACTTAATCCAGTTTAAACTGTCATTTTTGATCACAATGGCGCCACCATCCCACTTGTTTGTAAATGAATGTTCAATAGACGCAGAGAGTATGAAGTTCTCATCTGCTTTAAATAATAGTTTAGGGGCATTATCGGTATTGTAAGTCACATTCGGATCTCTAAACATATCTGTTTTTTCGCCAGCCTCAATAGTCAGACTATTCTCTTTAATTAAGAATTTTCCGGCTTTGTTTTCCCAATATAATTTATGAGGTATGGAAGAAATTACCAAAGAGTCGGAATTTTGGGCCTTAATTCCCAATGCGATAAAAAAAGTAACTGATAAGAAAAGCGTCGTTTTCACAATTTTTGTTATTTCCTGATTTTTTGGGGTTTTCATTTCATTGCCGTCAACACGCGTATTGAATCTAAATTTAATCTATTAGATAAAGGCTACCAAATAAGCTGTGGATGCATTCCAGATTGTATTCCTGATTCCGGTCGGTGGGGACACCGACCGGGGCTGGTACATGGTCGCTGTCATCACCGGCCACTTGCTGGAATCTGCTCCATGGTCGGTGTCACCACCTACCACTTGCTGGATAAAGGCTACCAAATAAGCTGCCCCGGGAATGTGTAAATATTTATTTTGTGAGATTGTAAATAATTTGGAAACAGGCTGATTGTTTATCTGTTATTTAATCTCAAATTCTGCTCTTTATAAACGCATAAATTTTCACCAGGTCCTTTTGCATTTTCCAAATGACAATTAAACATTGTTGTACCGTTATGAGCACCAAATGGAATAATTCTGTCAAAACACAAAAATTACTTACGAACCCATTTCTTAAAACCGCCTATTGTTTTATCTTTATTCCTGTGATAAAGACAATAATACCAACTAATGAAAGAAGTTCCGGAAATATGCCTGAACTTCTGCTTGGCATTGACCTTGGAACGTCATCCATAAAAGTGTCGGTTGTGGATGCAGCGACCACTCAATGTATTGCATCGGCCCAATTCCCTGAAACTGAAGCCGGGATTACCTCATTGCAAACGGGCTGGGCAGAACAATCTCCTGAAAGCTGGTGGCAGTATACTATCCAGGCTATTAAAAATTTAAACGCGGCCGGGAAATATGATCCATTGGCCATAAAAGCTATTGGAATCGCATACCAGATGCACGGGCTTGTGTTAGTAGATAAACACCAGGAAGTTTTGAGAGATTCAATCATCTGGTGCGACAGCCGCGCTGTTGAAATCGGAAATAACGCATTTGAAAAAATAGGCCCTGACAAATGTTTGTCATGCCTGCTCAATTCACCGGGCAATTTTACCGCATCAAAATTAGCCTGGGTAAAAGATAACGAGCCGGATATATTTAAGCAGGTGGATAAAATGATGTTGCCGGGAGATTTTATTGCCATGAAACTAACGGGAGCGATCACCACAACTACTTCTGCATTGTCGGAAGGAGTTTTTTGGGACTTTAAAAAGGATGAGATTTCCAAAGATGTGCTCGATCACTATGGATTGGATGAAAATTGTATTCCAAAAATAAAACCGGTTTTTTCTGAACACGGTTTTTTATTGCCACAGGTTGCAGACGAATTATCATTAAAAGAAAACATCCCGGTTACCTATAAAGCCGGTGATCAATTAAACAATGCACTTTCTTTAAATGTTCTGCAACCAGGTGAAGTGGCTGCTACAGCAGGAACTTCGGGTGTTATCTACGCGGTAACCGATCAGTTATTTGCGGATAAATTTTCGAGGGTCAACGCGTTTGCACATGTAAATCATAAGGCCTCCCCTTCGGGTGGGGCCCGCCTGGGGGTATTACTTTGTATCAACGGAACCGGCATCATGAATAGCTGGATAAAAAAATTATGTGGCGATGATTTGAACTATGATGAAATAAATGCAGAGGCCGCAACAATACAACCTGGCAGTGAAGGCTTGTTTATACTTCCTTTTGGTAACGGTGCTGAGAGAATGCTTCAAAATAAGTTGATTGGGGCTCACATCAGCAATATTGATTTGAATAAGCATACAAAGGAGCATATTTTTCGTGCGGTCCAGGAAGGAATTGCATTTGCCTTCCGTTATGGCCTGGATATCATGAAAGAAAACGGGTTGCAGCCTACTATTATCCGGGCGGGAAAATCCAATTTATTTTTAAGTGATGTTTTTGTACAGTCATTTGTAGATGCTACGGGAGTTGCTGTTGAATTATATGCCAACGATGGGAGCGTAGGTGCTGCTTTAGGAGCAGGCATTGGTGCGGGTGTTTATAAAACCTTTGAGGAGGCATTCAAAAACTTCAAACCTTTAAAAAAAATTGAACCGGGTAATACTGAATCCGATAGCTACCAGGCGTATGATAAACTTTATGCCGGCTGGAAAAAAATGCTGGAGAATTATTTGAACGGGTAAATTTTTTTAGCACACCTAAAATAAAATGATATGGGAGTAATTACAGGAGCCAATGAATTTTTTAAAGACATTCCTCAAATAAAATTTGAAGGAACTGAAAGCGATAATCCATTTGCATTTCGCTGGTATGATGAAAATAAAATAGTGGCAGGCAAAACCATGAAAGAATATTTACGGTTTGCTTGCGCCTACTGGCATTCATTCAATGGTAGCGGATCTGATCCTTTTGGGGAACCTACTCATATTTTTCCATGGAATGAAAAACAGGATGCTATCGAGAGAGCCAAAGATAAAATGGATGCAGCATTTGAGTTCATCACAAAAATGAATTTGCCTTACTATTGTTTTCACGATGTGGATGTAATAGATTTTACGAATGACATAAATGAGAATGAAAAAAGATTGCAGGCCGTTACAGCATATGCAAAACAGAAACAGGAACAGAGTGGTGTAAAATTATTGTGGGGAACCGCCAATTTATTTTCCAATAAAAGATATATGAATGGTGCGGCTACCAACCCCGACTTTCATGTACTTTCACACGCGGCAGCCCAGGTAAAAGCCGCGCTTGATGCAACCATCGCATTGAACGGAGAAAATTATGTTTTTTGGGGCGGAAGAGAAGGCTATATGAGTTTGCTCAATACAAATATGAAACGAGAACAGGAGCACCTCGCAAAATTCTTACACCTGGCTAAAGATTATGCAAGGAGTAATGGTTTTAAAGGAAGTTTTTTTATTGAACCAAAGCCATGTGAGCCAAGTAAACATCAATATGATTATGATGTAGCTACCGTTATAAGCTTTTTGCGTGAATATAGTTTGCTCGATGATTTTAAACTTAATATTGAAGTAAATCATGCAACCCTTGCCGGCCATACATTTCAGCATGAGCTGCAGGTAGCCGCAGATGCAGGTTTACTGGGTAGTATGGATGCCAACCGTGGCGATTACCAGAATGGATGGGACACCGACCAGTTCCCTAATAATATTAATGAGCTTACCGAGGCTATGCTGGTTGTTATTGAAGCGGGAGGCCTGCAGGGTGGCGGTATAAACTTCGATGCAAAGATCAGGAGAAATTCTACCGACCCTGCCGATCTTTTCTACGCACACATTGGCGGTATGGATGCATTTGCGAGAGCTTTAATAACTGCTGATACTATTATTAATAAATCTGATTATAAGAAAATAAGGAAAGAACGGTATTCATCTTTCGATGATGGTAAAGGAAAAGAATTTGAAGAAGGAAAATTATCATTGGAACAACTTAGAAATTTTGCTGTTGAAACTGGTGAACCACCTGTGATAAGCGGAAGACAGGAATACATGGAGAATATTATTAATTGGTTTATATAGTTTTTTGATGAAGTTGAATAGTTGAAAAGTTGAATAGTTAAAAAGTCGGGTAGTTCGAACGCAGAATAGAGAACCCTCGTTGGCTCGTTGGCTCGTTGGCTCGCGGGTGGATGTAGGCAGTGAGCCAAACCAGGAAGGTTTTTTAAGTCCCTTTGATTTAAAGAACGCTCTAAAAAACCTTCCTGGTTTTTTAGGAGTATTTTCTAATCAAGTAAGGGCTTTCAAAGATTTTTAATTTAAAATTCATTTAACCAACCTGGCTGGTTTTTTATACACCTACAGGTTTTTAAGACCTGTGAGGTATGAGGTAAGTTGCCCTGTTGTTGAATAAAGAACTATCGTTGAATGGCTGCGGCCTGCCTGCCGGTAGGCAGCGATGGAAGCGGTAGCCCGCACCCAGCGTAACACGGGGGAGGACTACAAACGAACAGCCCGTCCGCCTTAGGCGGATGAAAAGAGAACTAAACGATGACAGTTCCAAAAATATTTTCATTTTATTTGTCCCGACGAAGAACCTCAATGTTATTCTTTCTAAACTCTCACAAATGAAAAAAAAACTATTTTCCTTCGGAATACTTTTCTGTTGCATCAACACCATTTTATTTGCACAAAAACTCCCTTATTTAAACCCGGATTTATCGTTTGAGGTAAGAGTAAAAGATCTTGTTTCAAGATTAACGCTTGAGGAAAAAGTAGCCCAGATGCTCAATGCTGGGCCGGCTATTGATCGTTTGAATATTCCTGCATACGATTGGTGGAATGAATGCCTCCACGGTGTGGCAAGAACTTCATTCAAGGTAACCTCGTACCCGCAGGCAATCGGGATGGCTGCAACCTTCGATACCAGCTCTATGAGAACAATGGGAGATTTTACCGCGGAAGAAGGACGTGCAATTTATAATGAAAGCCGGCGCAATAATAATCACGAAAGATATACAGGCTTAACCTACTGGACGCCGAACATCAATATTTTTCGCGACCCAAGGTGGGGACGCGGCCAGGAAACTTATGGAGAGGATCCATTTCTCACAGGCAGTATGGCTAAAGCATTTGTTACGGGCTTACAAGGCAACGATCCAAAATATTTAAAAGCTGCAGCATGTGCCAAACACTATGCAATTCACAGCGGCCCTGAACCTTCACGCCATGTGTTTGATGTGCGGGTTAGTGATCACGATCTTTGGGAAACGTATTTAGCGGCATTCCATGAGCTGGTTGTGGATGCAAGAGTAGCCGGGGTAATGTGTGCTTACAATGCCTATGCCGGGCAGCCTTGTTGCGGCAATGATAAACTGATGATCGGTATTTTGCGCAATCAATGGAAGTTTACAGGGTATGTTACATCCGATTGCGGGGCGATTGATGATTTTTATGAGCGACACAAAATGTTCCCGGATGCTGAAAGTTCAGCGGCTGATGCGGTGCTGCACGGAACAGATGTAGAATGTGGCAACACTACTTATAAGACCCTGATACAGGCGGTGAAGGACGGAAAATTAACTGAGAAAGATATTGATGAATCATTAAAAAGATTGTTTACCATTCGCTTTCGTCTCGGAATGTTTGATCCGGCAGATAAAGTTAAGTATACACAAATTCCAATTACAGTTTTGGAAAGCAAGCCGCACAAAGATCATGCATTGAAAATGGCCAGGCAATCGATTGTTTTGCTTCGCAATGCCCACCTGCCCGGAAAGGAAAATAATTTGCTGCCACTTAGTAAGAGCATCAAAAGAATTGCAGTGCTCGGGCCTAATGCTGATAATGCCAATACACAATTAGCAAATTATAACGGCCAGCCCTCTGTTGTTACCACGGTTTTGCAAGGCATAAAAGATAAAATGACAAATGCCGAAGTGTTTTATTCAAGAGCTACCGATTTTACAGCAGCCGGACAGCAGGATTTTTCAAAATTGCTTGACAGCATTAAAGACATGGATGTTGTTATTTATGTTGGCGGAATTTCTCCAAGGCTTGAAGGAGAGGAAATGAAAGTGAGTATTCCCGGATTTAGCGGCGGTGATCGTACGACCATTGCGTTGCCAACCGTACAAACCGATTTTATGAAGGCATTGAAAGCAACAGGCAAGCCGGTTGTGTTTGTAATGATGACAGGAAGTGCCATCTCCATTCCATGGGAGGCTGAAAATATTCCGGGTATCATTAATGCATGGTATGGCGGGCAGGCAGCAGGAACTGCTGTTGCTGATGTTTTGTTTGGTGATTACAGCCCTGCAGGAAGATTGCCGGTTACATTTTATAAAAGTGATGCTGATCTTCCTCCATTTGAAGATTATTCCATGCGAAACAGGACGTATCGCTATTTTAAAGGAGATGCTTTATATCCTTTTGGTTTTGGATTGAGCTATACAAAATTTATATACAGCAATTTGAAATTATCAAAGAAAGCGATTACTAAAGGGGAGCCTGTTGATGCGGAGGTTACCGTGACCAATGCGGGTAAATTTAAAAGTGATGAGGTAGTACAATTGTACCTGGCACATCAAGATGCGGGGTTTACATCTCCGCTATATTCTTTAAAGGGATTTAGGAGGATCTCATTAGCTCCCGGCGCGTCAGCCGTTGTAAAATTTACTATCAGCCCCGAAATGTTATCATTGATAAATGATGATGGGAAAAAAATAGAGGTACCTGGTAAGATAAAAATAAGTATTGCAGGTTCTTTACCTTGCGGGCGAAGTGAGGACCTTGGCGCAGCAAAACACCTGGAAACATTTATAATGATGAAATAACAGGATTGGATATTTGTTTGCAAATCGCTTCAACTTTCTGCCCGATAGCCTATAGGATCTGTATTTCTGATTTTTATTTTTTTCAGATGAAGCAAAGGGAAATATACATTGTTGTTAACAAAAGATTCAAAAAAACCGGCAGGTTCTTTAGTGAACTCATCAGCGAGTTTGAAATAGAACCCATTCACGATTTCAGAACGGAAATAAAAAAGCTAAGGGCATTTCTCCGGCTGCTGAATGTTGAAACCGGTGATGACAGGCTGAAGATTTCAAAAGAAATGAAAATATTTTATGGATTTGCCGGCACTATCCGTAACCTTCAATTACAATTGAAAAATATATGTGACTATCCTGGAAATCCCGGATATGCTGTTATCCCGGCTTATATTGACTATTTAAAAAAAATAATTGAAAAGCGGAAAGAGAATGTGATTGAATTCACGGGATCAAAAAACAATTTCACCAATGATCAAAAAAAGATAATAAAACAATTACCCGGAAAATCGGGCAAAGGTTCTGCAAAAAAATTTTTGCAGAATAAGATGAATGAACTGGTATATCTTATAACAGAATTGCCCGATGATGACGTACTGCATGGCATACGTAAACTTTTAAAAGATATTTTATACAATTGGGCATTTATAAAACAGTACAGCAGGTTGCTCCCTCCCGATTTTGCAGATGAAGAAAAAATAAAATCATTTACTGAATTAATTGGCCTTTTCCTGGATAAGCGTATGGGCATTATTTTGCTGGAAACCTATTGTAAAGACTGCGAAGAAAACGGATTTTTTTTTGAGAAGGATACCAGGGAATTACAGGAAATTGAAGGCGCCTGGGAAAAAGAAAAGGAGGAGCTTGCCGGAATTATATATATAAAAACGGGCTTGCTGCAGATCCCGGCAGTTGATCACGCCCATTAAATTTTTATGCACACCATGTAGTTAACCCATGTTTTATAAATGTATAATTTTTTACTTCCCCGCCAAATTTATTCAACGCATCTATAACTGCATGATGCGTATTTCCCGGGCAATAAAATATCATGAAGCCGCCTCCGCCTGCCCCGCTTATTTTACCGCCGGTTGCGCCTGCCTCTTTTGCAGCTTCATAAATTTCTTCAATACGGCTATTGCTTATATTGTGTGCCATCCTTCGTTTCTGCTGAAATCCAAAATCAAGTATTTCACCAAATTCATTAAGGCGCCCCTTTAACAATGCTTCTTTCATCATTCTTGCCTGTTCTTTTAGCTGGTGCATAGCCTCGATGCTTTTTTCATCTTTATTATGCACATTTTTTACCTGCTCATTAATTATGGATGCGCTTTCACGGCTGTTAGCTGTAAAATAAAGCACCAGGTTATTTTCAAGCTCATGCAAATATTGGGACTTGATACGCAGGGGATTTACAATTACTTTGTCGTCTTCATAAAACTCCATAAAATTCACTCCCCCAAACATGGCGGCATACTGGTCCTGCTTTCCCCCTGCGAGCTTAAGATCTTCTCTTTCTATCTGGTACGCATAATGCGCAATATCATAATCACCGAAAGGAAGCTTGAGCATTTCGACAAACGCCCCGATAATGGCAACAACCAAAGTGGAAGAAGTACCGAGGCCGGAGCCTGCCGGGGCATCTACAAATGTTGACAACCTGAAACCTGTTGACGGCATTCCGAAATCTTTATGAATGCGGTTGTATACGCCTTTAAGCAAATCGAGTGTGCCATCAATAGGCAATACCGGAGCCTGGTCAAAGCGCTGTTCTTCCTTCCTGTCCAGCGCCTGAACTATGATCGTATTTTCTTCAAGAGGCTCAATATTGGCATAAGCAAAAAGTGAAATTGTTGCATTTAATATAGCGCCTCCGTATTGGTCACTATAGGGACTTACATCTGTACCGCCGCCGGCAAGGCCTATACGTAGTGGAGCTTTACTTCTATAAATCATAATTAATGTGCGGATGTGCGGGTTTCCAATGAGCTGTGTTAACCATGTTTTAGCATAATATTAATTACACGAATTAATGCAAACCTGCCTGGCGGCAGACAGGTTACGCCAATTAATAAATCCCGTAAAGTAATTCGTGTAATTCGCGGGTAAAATTCGTGTAATTAGTGCATAAAATTCGTGTTATTATCTTTGGCCATTGTACGTTTAACATAACAATAGTATCTTTTTCGCGCGCCCGTTTAAACATCTAAAAACCTGCTAATTTCAAAATAGCCTGCGCCAAATTAGTCCAGCTATATTTTTTTTTCTCTTCACGAAGATGAGGCAAAAAATAATTCTCACCTAATTGAAAGTATTCAATGATTTTTTCGGCAATATCATTTGGATTTGGTTCTGCGACAAGCCCTGCTTTTTTATCTGGAACCAGAGACGGCAAGCCACCTACATTGGTTACAATCATTGGTTTTTCAAAATGGTAGGCGAGAGGTGTAACACCGCTTTGAGTAGCCCTTCTATAAGGTTGCACCACGCAATCGGCGGCACACAAATAATATTTCACCATACTATCTGTAATAAATTCAGTATGTATGATGAGATTGTCTTTTATACCTGGGTCGCTTAATAATGACAGGTAATTTTTTTTATCTTCATAGAACTCGCCGGCGATCAATAATTTTATATTTTGCGTGGATGGATTTTTCACTAATATCTTCATACTTTCCAATAAAATATCAAGTCCCTTATAGCTTCTTATGAAGCCAAAAAATAAAAGCACTTTATAACCAGGATTGATATTTAATTTTTTTCTTGCTTTTTCTTTGCTGATTTTTTCTCCAAAATTATCATACAACGGATGTGGTATAAATTGAGTTGGTTTACCTTTTGCAAATTGATCCAGGTCTGCCAAAACTTTTTGGCTCATGGTTATAAAGCCATCTATCGGCTTGAGAAAATATTTTGTGAAGGCTGTATCCCCCGCACGTTTTTCATGAGGAAAAATATTATCAGCTATGCATATCACTTTAGTATGATGATTTTTCTTAACTATTCTTAAAATAGTGCCGAGGCACGGACCCATAAATGGAAGCCAGTATCTCACAACTATAATATCAGGATTTAATTTTTTTAATTCATTTCCAACGACGATCCAGTTGAAGGGGTTTATGGAGTTTATTTTTACTTTGATAGAAATACTTACAGGCGGCGGCTCAGCTGAATATTGCGTGGTTCCCGGAAACAGGAATGAGGGATATTGATATGAAAATGTATAAATAGTTGTATCAAATCCCTGCCCGGTAAACTCCTTCGCAAGCCGCTCATCGTATGATGCGAGTCCGCCGCGCAGGGGGTGTGCAGGGCCAATGATAATTATTTTTGACGCTTCACCCCAACCCACTTCGACAGGCTCAGGACGGGCTCTCTCCGCATCAGGCGGAGAGGGAACTAATTTACCTAAAGTTTCAGTCATTAAGACTATAAATAAGAAATTTAAATATTAAAAGTGTAACAAGACTGTCAGAGCATTTTCAAATTTTCACATTGAGTAATTTTTAAATTATTTTGTCCTCGATAAGGTAATTATTTCTTTCTGCGTCGTTTCTTGAAATGAGCTCTCCAAGGAAACCTGCAAGAAACAACTGGGTACCGATAATCATGGCAAGAATAGCAAAAAAGAATAAGGGCCTTTGAGTCATACCTGTTTGGTCCAGGAATAATTTGGTTATGATGAGATAAATAAAAACTATAAACCCGAATGAAAAGAAAAAGGTTCCCCACAATCCAAAAAAATGCATGGGATTTTTTCTGAATTTCCCTACAAAAATTATGGAGGCAAGATCAAGGAAGCCATTTACAAAACGGTTCCACCCAAATTTAGTGACACCATATTTTCGTGGCCGGTGCTCTACAATTTTTTCGCCAAATCTCTTAAAACCCGCCCATTTTGCAATTAGCGGAATATAACGGTGCATTTCTCCATATACCTCGATGCTTTTTATCACTTTACTTTTATAAGCTTTCAGTCCGCAGTTGAAGTCATGCAGGTAAATACCGCTTACTTTTCTTGTTGCGGCATTGTAAAACTTTGACGGAAGGTTTTTAAATAGCTTGCTATCATATCTTTTTTTCTTCCAGCCGCTTACAATGTCGAATCCTTCACACAAAACCATTTTTCTTAATTCCGGTATCTCGTCGGGGCTATCCTGGAGATCAGCATCCATGGTAATGATAATTTCACCCCTTGCAATTTTGAAACCTTCATTCAATGCCGCGCTTTTACCATAATTGCGTTGAAATTTTATTCCCTTAATATAGGGATTATGATTGCGAAGCTGCTGAATTACATTCCATGAGCTGTCGGTGCTTCCATCATCTACCATAATTATTTCATAGCTAAAATGATTTTGCTCCATTACCCGCTTTATCCAGGCTTCAAGTTCAGGCAAAGATTCTGCTTCGTCAAGAAGAGGAATTACCACAGAAATATCCATTACTTACCTATTTGATTAATATCCGCAACAAATTTATCAGGTTGTTTTTTAGTGATGGCCGCACCAACTAAAGAGGCAAGCGCACCAATAATAAGGTACCCAAGCAGTGTAAATCCTATAAGCCCTACCATGAAAAATTTTCTTGATATTTCCATTGCTTGTGTAATTTGCTCTTCTGTCATCTTATCATTTTGGCGCATTCCGGCTCTTGTTTGTTCCAATATTTTTTCCTTAAAATCAGGAAATAAGGCAATAAAAATAGCAAGATAAATAATCATGAGTATTGTTACCACCGCCGATACTTTAAAACCGTGTGCAAAATAATTTCCAAAAGTGGAATTATATTTTACCTGCTTGCCGTAGGAAGACACCGACCATATAACACCGCTAATAAAAATTACAAACCCAACCCATTTCACGGGGCCATTAACATCCACGTTGGCAAAGTATGTAGACAGTGAAATAATTATAAGAATGAGGGCGATAAACAAACCTTTGGTTGTTGTAGACGTAATTCTTTTTTCCATAATATTATTTTTAGTTTATTTCAAAAATAGCTTGTCTCCATTGATAATCCCAATCACCTTGCCCTTTAGCTTTTTTCCAATAAAAGCATTGTTCCTGCATTTTGAAAAAATATCTTTTTCTTCAAATATATATTCGTCATCGGGTGAGAATAAAGTGATATTAGCTTTTTCATTATGGTTTATTGAAGGAACCGGTATATTGAAAATGCTCCGGATGTTTTCAGTTTGCATTTTTACGAAATCTTCTGTTGCAATACCGCAAATGCGTGCTGCGCCAAACATACTTTCCAAACCTTCCATTCCATTTTTGGCGTGTTCAAATTCACATACCTTATTGTCCCAATCCTGGGGCTGGTGGTGTGATGCAATGAAATCCACCACACCGGATCTGATCCCTTTTCGCAAAGCATCCCTGTCCTTTTTTGTTCTCAAAGGTGGATTCACTTTCAGGTTGGTTTCATACGTCACCAGGTCATCTTCATAAAAGTATAAATGATAGGGTGTAACGGAACAGGATACATTTAGCTTTTCTTTTTTTGCATTTGAAATGAGCTCAACTGATTTTTTTGTCGACACTCCTGTAAAATGAATTTTTGAACCGGTATATCTTACCAACTCAATATCTCTTGCTATCATCAGTTCTTCCGACAATGCAGGTTTCCCGGGTAAACCTAATTTCGTTGATATGTTTCCCTCATTCATAAGGCCGCCTGAACCAATACTGTTATCATCGGGCAATTGAATAATTGTCGCATCTACAGCAAGAATATATTCCAAAGCTTTTTGTAACATGCCCGAAGATTGTACGGGTTTTAGTCCGTCGGAAAATGCTTTTGCACCCGTGTTGTACATATCATACATTTCGCTCAATTCTTTACCTTCTGCATTTTTTGTAATAGCGCCAATAGGAAAAATCTGTACCAGCAAACCCTTACTTTTTTGAACAAGATATTCTACCTGGCTTTTATTATAAACAGCCGGCTGGGTATTTGGTATTAGCATTACCTGTGTGAAACCGCCGGCTGCAGCGGCATTTGATCCACTTTCAAGCGTTTCCTTGAATTCTTCGCCAGGGTCGCAAAAGTTCGCGAAGCAATCCATCCATCCACCGGAGATGTGCAGGCCATCGATTTCAATAGTTGTATCTGCCGCAGCATGTATTTCATTTCTAATTTCTGAAATGATTCCATTTTTAATTAAAATATCCTGAAATTTTCCGTGGAAAGGGGAGGACGGTGAAAGTACTTTTGCTCTTTTTATTAAAACCTTCATTAGGCTTTTGAAAAAATTTGATTGCGCTAAGATAGGCGTAAAAAATAATAAATGCGTTTCAATAAGTGATTACACGAATTTGATACACGAATTACACGAATTACATACACGGATTACACGAATTAAGAGAAAGCCGCTGTGTTCATTCGTGTAATTGGATTTAATTCGAATAATAAATATATTATAGAATTGTATTTTTATAGCAGACATGTTAGCATATGAGCTCTCATTACAAGAAAGCATCTGCTGCAGGATTATTAGTCGCCCTGGGTATTATCTATGGAGATATTGGAACGTCGCCCTTGTATACATTTCAAACAATCCTTACTGATGCGGGCACTGGAAATAAAGAGTTGGTTTTCGGAGCCATTTCCTGCATCTTCCGGACGTTGACCCTGCAAACTACTTTTAAATATGATATCATAACACTACAGGCAGATAACCATGGAGAAGGTGGGGTTTTCTCACTATATGCACTGGTAAAAAGATATGGCAAAAAATTAGTATATCCCGCAATCATTGGTGCAGGTACTTTGCTTGCAGATGGGATTATTACGCCACCCATTACTGTAATGTCAGCCATTGAGGGCTTAAACATGGTTAAAGTGCTGGAGCGACATATTGTACCCGGGAATGACCTGGTACTCGAAATAGTATTGGTTATTCTTTTACTCCTTTTTATTTTTCAGCGGTTTGGAACTAAAGTAGTAGGCGCTTCTTTAGGGCAGCGAGATCATCCATTACCCGGGAATATTCGCTGCCCTGAATCCCGTATATGGCTTGGAACTCTTATCCGAACACCCAAATGGTTTTTGGCTGCTGGGAGCAGTGTTTCTTTGTATTACAGGGGCGGAAGCGCTTTATTTGGATTTAGGTCATTGCGGAAGAAAGAACATACAGGTAAGCTGGATATTCGTTAAGGTCACCTTAGTACTTAATTATATGGGGCAAGGCGCATGGGCATTGTTACAAAACAAGCAGAATTTGGGAGGAATTAATCCCTTCTTTGCAATTGTTCCGCATTCATTTTTATTGATCAGTGTCCTTATTGCAACTGCAGCCTCCATTATCGCCAGCCAGGCTCTTATCAGTGGCTCATTTACATTGATCAGTGAAGCGATCAGCCTGGGTTTTTGGCCAGGAGTTAAAGTGAAATACCCAACCAATATCAGGGGCAAATATGTATACCGGGTATTAACTGGATACTATTTGCAGGTTGCGTTTTAGTGGTGTTTTATTTTAGAACCAGCGAGGCTATGACTGCTGCTTATGGATTTTCCATAGGCACCCATGACAAATATCCATCCTAAAAGAGCATATTATAAGATTGATGATAAAAGCAACTAGGCTTCAACGTTAGTACGCCTACAGGATTTCTTTTTGTCAGTTCCATATTTCGTTCATTTCAGTAAGTATAATTGGCTTTCCGTCTGTCACAACAATGGTATGTTCGTGTTGGGCTACAAAGCCACCTTTATTACCGGTCAAAGTCCACCCGTTTTTTCCAGTACAGGCGATCGTTGAAGCTGTAGAAATAAATGTTTCAATCGCTACTACAGAATTCTTTTTGAATCTTGTTAAATTAAACTTGTCCCGGTAATTAGCTATTTCCCGCGGTTCTTCATGAAGACTTCTGCCTACGCCATGCCCTGTCAAAGTCCGGATTACTTTATAGCCCGCTTTTTTTGCTTCAGTTTCTATTAAATCGCCGATATCAGATACCCTGACACCGCCTTTAATATTATCAATTGTTTTTTTTAATATCTGCTTTGAAGTGTCAACAAGTCGTTGGTGACTGAAGAAGTCGGTGCCGAGCACAAAGGAACCACCATTGTCTGCCCAAAATCCATTGAGTTCCGCAGATACATCAATATTAATAAGGTCGCCATCAGTTATATATTTTTTGTCGCCGGGTACACCGTGAGCTATTTCGTTGTTCACACTTATACATGTGCAGCCGGGAAAACCATAGGTTAAGCGAGGTGCTGATCTTGCGCCAAAATCACTAAGAATTTGTGCGCCAAAATCGTCCAGATGTTTTGTTGTCATGCCAGGCCGGGCATAATTTGTCATTTTTTTAAGTGTTACTGCAACCGCCTCAGCGACTCTTTTCATTCCGGCTAATTCACTTTCTTTTGTTATTGACATGGCATGGTATTTTTATTCTTTATCAATGTTGTTTTAATTGAGTTTATTGTCTTTTGCGTTTTACAATCGTTATTTTTTGTAATCAAAAACGCCTAAAAATATCGCCGCTTCTTGTGCGTTAACTCCTTTCACTGATTTATCTTTTTCGGCAAGCCGGTAGCCCGAAGGCATCAGCGGGTTAACGTCATAGATTAAAAAATAAAAATCCATTTGGGATTAATTCCAAGTTTAAGTGCGGTTTCGTTTGCCTGTTTATTAAAACTTTCAGAGTAACTACCTGATAAACTTTTAATAATATTTTTGGGCTCCAGGGATGAGCTTTCAGTATTGTCCTCATCGTACCATCCTATAAATTGATTTTTTGGGTCAAACGAAACATTAAACCATAAAGAAACTTTTCCGGCTTGCTCCCAAACTTTGCTTTTTTTTTCATTTTTTATTAGTTGATAATTAGTCATTTGGCTTTATACAACTTGTATGTTGACAGGATGATCCATTCTGTCAATCTGTTTTTCCTCTTCCATAAATCATCCTTGCGTCAGCAGTATTTCACCGGCTGTTTTGTTCACATCCCAATACCCGGTATTTTCGTTTATTGGTGACAGTTATATTAACACTACTTCTCTTCTTTCTTTACACCGGCAATAACGTCCAATAATCCGTTGCTAAAACTGTCATCTGCCAGTTGCCAGAACATAATGCCATTTAATTTATTCTTCACAACATATTCTGTTTTTAATTTTATAGATACCGTATCATCATAGGTAGCCATTAATTTACGTTGGATATTAAACGCATAAGGTGCCTTTGCCAGCGTATCCCAATAACGGGTAAACCCATTGGCAACATTTATCGTATCTGCAAAGTGGTTGAATGACAGGCCATGATAAAACTGCGCAGGAAGGTATAAGCCATTGTTGGTAGTATCTGTTACTGTAAACAACCTGGCATAAAAAGCAGCGCCTATTGCAATCTTTTCCGGGGGCACACCTGCCGCAATTAATTTTTTCACGCCATTATCAACCGATTCGACCTGGTGCGGTGTCGAATAAAGAGGGGTATGATGCCCCGAAACAGCACTGAACCCTGATACCAAATCATAGCTCATCAGGTTTACACGGTCTGTTTTGGGCATTACTTTTTTCCATTCAACGGAACTGTCTATATAAGATGAAAAGCCACCGGCGGCAAAACTAATCTCCTTCTTATTGCCCAGCTTTTTCCTGAGTTGCAGTATCAATGCGGTGAAATTTGGTTTATCGGCAAGGCTGTAAGTATGGCCGGGAAAGCCGGAAATAACAGGATATTCCCAATCCATGTCAATGCCATCTGTGCCAAAGTATTTGCCTAATTGTTTTACAGACCTGGCAAATATTCTTCTTCCATGCCTGGTTGAAAAAACAGATGAGCAACTTTGGCAACCACCCCATCCGCCAAGTGATACAATTATTTTCAATTGGGGATTTCTTTTCTTAAGCGCTACCATTCGCAGGATGGTTGCACTATCACGGGCACTGTTTACCGAGATTATGTCTCCCTTTAAATGACAGAAACTGAAAATAAGATGCGTCAGTTTTTCTACTTCAAAACTATCAATCATCGTGGTTCTTCCGGCATAATAAGCGATAACTGCAAAATCTTTTGCACGGGTATTTTTTTGAGCGGCAGCGGTAACAACTGTAAAACAAAGCAGGAATAAGATTGTAGTGGATCGAATCATTAAAATGCCATTTTATAAAAGTGTATTGACAAAAGTTTTTGTAATATATAGCACTTTTTTCTTTTGGCGAAGCATGAGTAAAAACTGACCCGCTTTTAAATTATTCCTTCACATATTCTTATAATAAAAAAGCAACCCGGTTACCAGGTTGCTCTTTTTGGATATTAAGAAATTTTAATAACGGATAATGGATACATTCAATTAACTGAACAATCCACCTTTTTTCAATTCACGTGTTCCTTCACCAATTAAAAAACCATTTTGAT
>JBDTZL010000328.1:0-17805 GCA_040005125.1 Ginsengibacter sp. | reverse complement strand
AACAAATAAGAGAAAAAGCATGGCAGCGAACCAATTGATTTTACGTGATTCTTAATACCGGTTCGTGAGACACGAACCAGGGCGGCGGAATTGCGTTTACCCGATAACGTTAGTCATCGATAGAATTTTCGCAAGTCCGTTGTAAAAAACAGTAGGTAAAGATGCCCAATGAATCAATAGTACAAGTGAGTGACACAACTGGGTTGCCATGAAAAACTATAGCTGGCGACCAAAAAAATAAATACTAAATGATAATAGTCTATTTCATTTAAACTTTTTATCATCTCCCCCTACACCTCCTGCCTCAACACTTCCAGCGGCGAACGGTTTAATAACCCCCTGCTATTAGCCAGCCCCGTTAGTACTGTAAGCATGCACACCAGCACACATAAAATTAATACCGGCGCGAACTGGGGATGAAATGGCGCTTCGAAGGTATAATGTGCCAAAGCCCAGCTTGCTCCAAGCGATATCAGGACACCTGTAACCGAAGCCAATGTACCGAGGAAGAAATATTCCAATGCGGTAATCGCAAATATTTGTTTACGGCTTGCACCCAATGTGCGAAGCAAAACACATTCCTGGAGCCGTTGGTATTTGCTTATAAGAACAGATGCTATCAATACCACTATACCGGTAACAATGCTGAAGCCCGCCATAAAGCGGATCACGAAACTGATCTTATCCATAAGGTCGTCGAGCACATGTAATACAAGGCCAAGATCTATAATGGAAACGTTGGGATATTGCTTTACCATCGCCTGTTGAAACTGTGCAGATACCTGCTGTGACGGCACTCTCGTAAGCAGTACATGAAATTGTGGCGCATCTTCCAGCATGCCTTTGGGAAATACCACTAAAAAATTTGTTTGTATTCCTTTCCAGTTCACTTCGCGAAAACTTCCAACAATGGTCTTCATTATCGCACCCTGCACATTGAACGCCATTGTATCGCCAATATGTACGTTGCTTCTTTTTGCAAAATTTTGCTCTAATGAAATAAAAGGAATGCCGGTACTGTCGGTAATACCCTTCCAGGCGCCATCGGTAATTTTTTCAGAAGACGTTAATGAATCCCGGTAAGTAACCCGATATTCCCTGTTATACAACCTGCGTGAAAATCTTATGGCGGAATCTCTTTTTACCCGCGCGGCGTTAATACCATTTATTTCTTCAAGCCGCATATTTACAATGGGTATTGTTTCCTTTACCGGTAAGCCATATTTTCGTGCAAAAGCTAATACCCCTTCCTTCTGGCTGTTTTGAATGTCAAACAAAACAATGTTTGGCTGATTAGTGCCAGCCGACAAGGATACCTGGCCGATCAAGATGGATTGCACAAAAAACAATGTGCAGATAAGTGCTGTGCCTAAGCCAATAGAAACGATGAGTATGGTTGTTTGGTTATTGGGGCGGTATAAATTAGCGAGCCCCTGCCTCCATAAATAATTCCACGATGAAGGAAAGAAACGCCTCACCATCCACATCAGCGCACGGGCTATTGCTGTAAGTATCAATAAAGCGCCTCCGATCCATGCAGTAAAAGATAGTGCCTGCCGCCAGTTACTCATTTGCACGTAAGTAAATCCATATACAAAAAGTGCGATCATAATATACACCAGCCATTTTATAGAATCGGGTTTACGCTTTGGGGGCTCAAAAGAAACACGCAGCGCATTGAGCGGCGAAATTTTTCTAATGGAGAGAAGCGGTAATAATGCAAATAAAACAGAGATGATAATTCCTAAAGCCATCCCCTGCAATACCGATAACCATGAAATTGTTGTGCTGATCTTTACGGGGAGAAAATCTTTTATAATGAACGGTAAAAACTGTTGAATGACTATGCCCAATACTGCACCAATAAAAGAACCTATAAATCCTATGCCAACGATCTGGATGAGATAAATAACAAATGCCTGTGATGCTTTAACACCGAGACAACGCAATATTGCAATAGCATTTACCTTTTCCCGCACATATACATGAACAGCGCTTGCAACACCCGTACAGCCGAGCAGCAAGGCGATAAAACCGACAAGCGATAAGAACCTGGTGAGGTCACTGAAGGACCGGTTCGTATCTTCTTTTTGGTTTTCTACGGTTTCATAATTCAAATCGTTTGCTTCGAGTCTGGGCTTTAGCTGATCAACCAATTTTTGCAAATCAGTGGTGTGACCGAATTTAAAAAAATAATGGTAGCTGATGCGGCTGCCTTTTTGAGTGAGTCCTGTTTGAGTGAGGTATTGAAGAGGTATATACACTATTGGCGCTATAGATGCAGAGAATCCCGTTTGGCCTGGGGCATTTAATAATTTGCCCGCAATTGCAAAAGTTACTGCTCCCACTTTTATTGAGTCACCTGCCTTTGCGCCGTATTGCAACATAAGGGTTTCATCTACCAATGCCTGTTGCTTATTACGAAATGATATGCCTGCCGGTTCCGGCGAAGTTTCGAGCGAACCATAGTAAGGAAACTCACCTTCAAGTGCACGCACCTGGATCAATCTTGTACCATTATTTTTTGTAAATAATACCATCGAGGCGAAGCTCTGTTCTTCAGATCTCCTTTCACCCAGCGAATCAATGATTTTCTTAATTGCGGGAGTAGCTGCCTGGTTGCCTGAAATTTCAAGGTCAGCGCCCAGCAATGATGCGGCCTGGTTATTCACTTCATCGTGTAAGTTATTACCTAAAGAATAAATAGCCACCAACGCTGCAATGCCCAAAATAATGGAAACTATAAAAAGCAGCAGGCGTGAGCGGTTTCGCCTGCTGTCGCGCCATGCCATTTGTATGAGCCATGAAAAATTAAGACCCCTATTATAATTATTAAGATCCTTCCTTGAAATTATTCTACGATCCATTACTCAGGTTTAAAATAATTGAATCCTAAATTATCAATATCGTTTACGGTTGTTACGGTTGGTTTATCAGATACTATTTTTCCACCCTTCAGGTGTATGATACGCTGTGTGCGTGCAGCAAGTTCAGCATCGTGGGTTACCAGCAATAAGGTAGTGCCCGCTTCTTTATTAAGGTCAAAAATAAGGTTCACTATTTTCTCACTTGTTTCTGCGTCCAGGTTACCGGTGGGCTCGTCTGCAAATAAAATAAGTGGCTGGTTGGAGAAGGCTCTTGCAATTGAAACGCGTTGTTGCTCGCCGCCGCTAAGCTGTGCGGGATAATGATGGCTTCGATCGGTGAGCCCCACTTTGTCCAGGAGATCCATAGATCTTGACCGGGCTTTCTTCTCACCACGCAGTTCTAGTGGCACCATTACATTTTCAACTGCTGTTAGTGTAGGCATCAGTTGAAAATTCTGAAAAATAAAACCGACATATTTATTCCTGACAGCAGCAAGCTGGTCCTCATTTAAAGTTTCCAACCTTGTATTTTGCAGTTCGACATTTCCGGAAGAGGAATGATCCAGCCCGGCGCATAATCCAAGCAAGGTAGTTTTGCCGCTACCTGATGGCCCAACGATAGATAACGCATCGCCTGCTTCGACAGAAAAACTAATATTATCCAGTACGGTTAATAGACGGTTACCGCTCTTATAAGTTTTACTGACTTCCTTAAGATTAAGAATAATTTCCATTTCGTTTGGTTTAACTTGCTGTGATGCTCATTTACGAGGTGGCATGCTTTTTATAGATAGGTACTGTTTACCTGTAAAAAGCATTATTTATAAAAATACCCAGATTCTTATTTTAAATGTCAGCAACTCCAAACTTTATCAACTATTTAATGAATAAGGCGCTCTGCTTTATTAATATAGTTTCATTAATTGCCTTAATTAGCTGTAACAATAACAAGCAGAATATAAATCCTGCACAACAGGGAGATACCAGTGATCATGTTGTTTCTACAGCAAAATTGAAAACGATACTTTTCTTTGGCAACAGCCTTACGGCGGGCTATGGTGTTGATCCATCAGAGGCTTTTCCTGCATTAATACAAAATAAGATCGATTCATTAAAGCTCGGTTACAAAGTGATCAACGGCGGAGTAAGCGGCGAAACTTCATCGGGTGGGAGCAGCCGTATCGACTGGATATTGCGGCAACCTGTTGATATATTTATTCTGGAGTTAGGGGGGAACGACGGGCTGCGGGGAATTCCGTTACAAGAGACGAAAAAAAATCTGCAGGCCATCATTGATAAAGTGAAAGCAAAATATCCCGGGGCAAAACTTGTGTTGGCAGGCATGCAGATTCCACCAAACATGGGTCTGCAATATGCAACAGAATTTAAAAACTTATACCCCGACCTGGCAGCAAAGAACAAAGTATTATTAATTCCTTTTCTGTTGCAGGGCGTAGGTGGTGATCCAAAGCTCAACCAGCAGGATGGCATACACCCGACACCAGAGGGCCATAAAATAGTTGCGGAAAATGTATGGGAGGTGTTGAAGGGGGATTTGTAAAGAGGCTTTTGTTTAATGTTGTATCCTACGGCTGTTAAAGAAGAATGTACCTGATTTATAATTATAAATCGGGTATAATGCAGATTGCGGGGACTAAAACCTGTCCTGTAAATCACCACCATATTTGCCAAATGAATTCTATTGAATATATTTTATGAGCTGCAGCCTACAGAAAAAATCATAGCAGAAAACAAGTAAAACCTTACAGTAAATCATATGCCCGGAGTATTTGAGCTATAAATAATGTTCGAAATATTTTTATAGTTTTACCCTAGATTTACAAATACAATATTTTTTTCCTTAATTGCTTTTTTTATAAATTTTATTAAATTATAAATCTTAGATGACTAAGGCCTTTATAATTCGCCCTTTTGGAATAAAACAGGATGTCGACTTTGAAAGGGTTGACAAAGAACTAATTCAACCAGCTTTAAAACAGTTAAATATTGTTGGGATTACAACTACCGCAATTGTTGAGCAGGGAAATATCCGCGAAGACATGTTTGCCCAATTGTTGATTGCAGATCTTGTTGTTGCAGATTTGTCTATTCATAATGCAAATGTATTTTATGAATTGGGTATAAGGCACTCACTTCGGGATAAAAAAACATTTCTTATCAGGTGCTCTAAGGATGAGATTCCTTTTGATATTAAAACTGACAGGTACCTGAATTATCCGGCTGATGATCCTTCTTCAGCCTTGCAATCTTTGGTGGCCGGGTTAAAGGCAACAATGATTTCAGAGAGGATAGACAGCCCGGTATTTTATATGCTGCCTAAATTAGTCTCACAGAACCCCGAACAGTTCCTGGCAGTTCCGCCTGATTTTGGCGAAGAAGTAGAACTGGCCCGCGCCGGAAGGCAAATAGGCAAGCTTGCATTATTAGCTTCGGAAGCTGAAGGGTTTGCATGGCAAGTACCCGCATTTAGAAATGTTGCGGAAGCTTTATACAGATTAAAAGATTTTGAAGCATCCGGCTTATATTGGGAAAAGGTCAGAGATACCTATCCATATGACGACGACGCAAATGATCTGCTGGCGACAATTTACCAGAGGCTGGCAGAAACGGAAATGATCACAAACCCAACTGTTGGCTGGGAGTTGCTGAAAAGATCAGACCAGGCAGTTGAAAGATTATTAATAAATAAAGAAAAGTTTGATATAAATAAAAGAGCTGAAATATATTCCTTAAGAGCACGTAATTCAAAAGTAAAATGGGTTGGTTCGTGGAAAAATGTAGCCGAGGCCGAAAGAAAAGAAAAAGCTTTGCAATCAACTTATTTGAAAGATGCATATGATGAATATGAACGTGCTTATAATGAAGACCTGAATCATTTCTATTCCGGCATAAATGCACTGGGGCTTCTTACAGTTATTATTTCACTTGCGGAAAAGCTCCCTGATTTTTGGAACCTGGAATTTGATACTGAAGAAGAGGCACAGGAAATTTTAAGAAAATATAAAGCCAGGCAGCAAAAATTACAAATCCTGGTACAGGCCTCTATTGAGGCAGGTAAAAAAAGAGCTTTGGAGGATGACAAATTAAAATTATGGATAAGTATATCTGAGGCAGATTTAGCATGCCTTACATTGACCAAAGCATTAAGGGTTCAGGCCTTATATCAAAAAGTAATTCAGGAATCAAATGATTTGAATTTTGATTCTGCCAGGAGGCAATTGCTGATTTATGAACAACTAAATGTACAGTCAGAAAATGTAAAGGCCGCCTTAGCTGCATTTCTTAACGCTAAGGTTTTTGAAGAACAGCCAAACCAGAATTACATTTTATTTACCGGCCACATGATCGACAAACCTGATCGAATACCACCTCGTTTTACACCCGATAAAGAAGAAGTTGTAAGAGCCACAATCAAAGAGCAGGTACTTAAAGAAAAAAATAAAATAAAGGGACAGGTAAAGGGCATTGCCGGAGGAGCTTGTGGAGGAGACATCCTGTTTCATGAAGTGTGCTCCGAACTGGGCATTGCAACAGAGCTTTTTCTTGCCTTGCCGAGAGAACAATTTGTTGTTGAATCAGTAGAGTTTGCAGGCCCGCAATGGGTTGAAAGATTTGATGACCTATATAGAAAATTGCCCAGACGAATTTTATCACAAACAAAAGAGTTACCTAAGTGGCTTCAAAAGAAACCGGACTATACCATCTGGGAACGCAATAATCTATGGATGCTTAATAGCAGCCTGGTTTGCGGAGGTCAGAATATGACTTTACTTGCTTTATGGGAAGGCAAGGGAGGAGATAAGCCCGGAGGCACAAGGCATATGGTTAAAGAGGCTGAAACAAGGGGATCAAAAACCGTTATAATAGATTTTAATAAAATTGCACCTGCTTAATAATTTTTAAATAATGAAATATTATGCATTGAATATACCTGGCCTGCGAAATATCACATGGTTAAATTATACTAAGAATTATGCTTTAAAAATCTCTTATGTCTACACCTGATCCTTTACGCATTTTTGTGGCTATTCCGGGAACAATGCCTCCAGATGAAAAAATTTATGTTTACCGGAATTCCGGCCAGGTAAAAGAAAACTTACTTGAGCCGGCAAGAGTTAAATTAAAAAAGAAGCTAAAGAGAGATGTGGAAGTGATCATCGAAAAAGATAAAATAAGTTCAGGTGCAATACATGACTCAATGTTTAGCGAAGCTTTCAAGGCAGATGTGTACATAGCCGATCTAAGCGGGGCTAATCCCAATGTTTACCTTGAATTAGGCGTAAGATGGGCATGGCGGGAAAGCATTACCATATTGATTACTCAAAATGGAGAAGATACAAAATTCAATGTACAGAATGCCCGACATATCATATATAAAGCATCTGAAATTAACAAAGCAATAGATGAAATTGTTGCAACAATTGAGAATGGGCTAAAGAGTAATAGCTGTGATAGCCCCGTTCTTCTTAATGGAAAACTCATCACTATTCCAAAAACCGAGTTTGAAAATTTGAAAACTGAGAACGGGCAATTAAAGGAACTTGTTGGTGAAAAACTGGTGAGAGATGCGATGACTAAGGAAAAACTGGATGATAAAATATTATACCTCTTGCAGGCTTTGGAAAAAAACCCTGCTTCTGTAACAGCACTACTCGAAATCGGAAAGGCTTACAGAAGCAAAAGCATGTATGAGGAATCAATAACCTGTTTAAAAAGGGCAATAGATATACAACCTGATAAGCCTGAGTTGCATCGTGAGCTAGGCGTAACGTATAGTAAGCAAAAGAAACCTGATTTAGCCGTAGCTGCTCTTCGCGAAGCAGTGCGCCTTGACCCCAGAGATAAAGAAGCATTAAATAATTTAGGTGGGGCCCTCAGAAGAATGGGCATGGCGAAAGCTCCCGGCGATTATGACCGGCGGGCACTGGAAGAGTCGTGTGATAGTTATAGTAAAGCGCATAAGATAGACAGGTTTGATCTCTATTCCGGACTAAATGTTGCCCGTTTGAAGATTTTATTATCCAGGTGGGATCCTCCCTTGCTGGAAGAAGCTAAAGAAGTATTTCGCAAAAAATATCATCTTTGTTACTATGAGGTCGATGAAAATCCCAATAATTTCTGGCTTTTATTTGACCTCGCTGATGTGCTGTTATTCTCAGAAAATAATGAAGAATATAAAACCAAATTTCATGAAGCCGTCATACTAATTCCTCCGGACGAACAAAAGGACATATTAAATACGGTCCTTGGCCCATTCCGGGATTATTTAACTGCCGGTGTTCTAACAGCACCTTTAAAAACCCACGTTGAAGAGATTGTAAAGCAATTAAGTAATGATGGTATGAAAAACTAATGCCATGTAATGCTATTTGTGGCAGTTGTATATTACATTAAAACATACGCTATGCCACAGGTAACTTAAATTTATCTTCTCCTTTATCGCTTTTGAATGGGTTATATTTTTTCGGAATAATATAATTCACAAAACTAACGGTGAGGCGTAATCGCTTTAACAAGAACATTTATCACAGCCATTCAATTATTCAGCAGGATGTTCATCCGGCCGAATTTTCCCTGCTTCATCTTTATTGAAACGCCGCCATAAATTATATCGCGGGTATTTACATACCTTATAATGCTCACTGGCCCCGTTATTATATTTTTCTTTTAATGACAGCCACATTTGTGTTGGGATGCACCGGGTTTCACTGTTTTCCACTATGTATGCTACCCCGGTAGTTGCTTTGGCCTGTAGTTCAAATAAAGATGCAGGAAGATCCAGGTCTCCTTCTATCTCCCAAAGCCGTACGGTTGAATCATAACACGAAGCTAATATCGACCTGCCATCAGGACTAAAAACAGCACCGGTAAGCGCGCCTGCATTTTTTTTGGCAATGCCAATTTCTTTTGAAGTAGCTGTATTCCAAAGATGGGCTGCACTATCCCAACCGGCTGTGACGATCCATTTTCCATCGGGACTGAAAACAGCACTGTTTACTTCCGCATCATGTTCCATAACGGCGCCTGTTTGTTTTCCGGTAACTACGTCCCAAACACGGGCCATCCTGTCGCGGCAGGCAGTCAGTATTGTATTTCCACCAGGGCTGAAAACGGCATCATTTACTATATTCTCATGTTTAAAAGATATTACCTCTTTGCCTGAAGCGGCATCTAATATGTGGGCCGCACTGTCGGCGCTTGCTATAAGAATGGTTTTCCCATCTGCGCTAAAAACAGCGCTGGTAATATCAGCCGGGTAACTGAAAGAATCAATAAGTACACTTGGTTTTGAAGCTATATCCCAAACCCGGATAAACCGATCGCTTGCAGTTAACATCCGTTTGCCATCGAAACTGAACATTACCCTGTAAACCTTGCCGTCCAGCTTTAAAGAATCCATTTGCTTTGTAGTAGTTACGTCCCAAATACGGGCAGTCGAGTCATCACTCGCTGTTAGCATCTTTGTTCCATCAGGATTAAAAACCGCATAGTTCACAGTGTTCTCAAGTTGTAAAGATCCCATTTCCTTTCCCGTAGATACGTCCCATAGACGGGCGGTTGAATCATTTCCTGCAGTTAAAATTTTTGTTCCATCTGTATTAAAAACCGCACTGTTAACTATTCCGCGCTGCCTAAAAAGATTTTTTTTATTTACATCTGTTGCAGTTTCTATGTCCCATAGCCGGATCGTTTTATCCCAACCGGCAGTGAGAACCTGCTTTCCATCAGTGCTAAAAGCAACGCTATAAACCGGGCCCTCATGTTTCATAACCGGGCCAATTTGTTTCCAGGTTGATACGTCCCAAAGACGGGCGGTCTTATCCCGGCTTGCGGTTAAAATCAATTTCCCATCCGGGCTGAATATGGCATCGGTAACACCACCTCCATGTTGCAGAGAAGCTACTGGTTTCATTGTAACAGCGTCCCAGATCCGTGCTGTTGAATCCCTGCCTGAGGTTAGTATCCATTTTGCATCGGGGCTGAATACGGCATTGGTAACAACAGCTTCCGGATGCAGGGCACCAATTTGTTTTTTAGTTTTAATATCCCAAATTCTGACGGTCATATCGTCACATGATGTTAATATCAAGCGCGCATCAGGACTAAAAACAGCACTGGTGACAACGCCCTCATGCCTGAAAAAAATAATTTGATTGCCTGTTGAAACATCCCATATGCGGGCAGTAGAATCTGCAGAGGCAGTTAAAATTTTTGTTCCATCCGGGCTAAAAACAGCATCTGTAACTGCGCCTGTATGTTGAAAAGATATAATTTGCTTTTGTGAAGTTGCCTCCCAAATACGAGCCGTTTTATCATTACCTGCAGTAAGTATCCATTTACCATCAGGACTAAAAACTGCACTATTAACCGGCCATTTTTGATTCATACCGGGCCCGGTTTGATCGCCCGTTATTTTATCAATAATCCGGGCACTTCCATCATTACCTGCTGTTAATATATGTACACCATCAGCGTTAAAGACCACACTATTAATAATTCCATTTTGAGGAAAAATATTTTTTAAGCAGGTATGGGGTAAATAGGCCTCCCCATCTATTAATAAGTTTTCAGTTAGCTCGGGGTCGTTACTTAAATTTGCAGCTTCTCCTATAAAATGCAGTGCGTCTAATAAATTATTTTCGCTTCTTGCAGATTGACTGCTTTTCCAATAATTTAATGCCAGTTCTTTTTTGTTCTTTATATTATTTCTATAGATCGAAATAGCAAATGCTGAAATCAGCATAATTACCGCTATTGTTGCAGCAATCAGAAGCTTCCTGTTTCTTATTCTCCTGTATCGTTGTTTCTTTTCTTCCTGTTCGCTTTGTTTCAGATATAGAATACTGCTTTTAAAATTGGGGCTATATCGTTGCGCCCATTCTTCACCCGGGTTAAAAGACTGATACCATCTCAGGTTTCGTTGTAATTCATTTCCCGTCAGCAGGTTCTTATCCTTTTGCTCATAAAGTGTAGTCGCCTCAACCAGGCGTAAAAATATTTTGGCGGATTCTGCTTCCTCATCTACCCACGTATTCAATGTACTCCATTGCCGGATAAGACTCTCATGAGAAATATCTATCAGCTCATCATTTTTATTTTCGATAGTACTAATTATAAGGAAACACCTGTTGCCTTCAATAAAACGATTGAGAATGGAAAGTATCGTATTTCCATCGGCGCCTGTTAAAGCTTGCAATTCGTTAAGGCGTGCCGGCCTTCTTACTTTGCGGCCTTTTTCATCTATGCTGGTGAGCGCCTGGAATATCTTTTTTGTAAGAATTAATTCCGGCTGCGACATTCCCTGTAATGCTTCATCTGCATGGTTAGACAGCGCTTTTTCTATTCCTCCTATGCTTTCGTAATCTTCTATATCCAACTCACCCTCATTACCGGAGTTTTTATTCCGGTCCCATATCCGCATAAGGGCATGTTCCAACAGGGGTAACTCGTCTTTCAATAACTGCGCATCATTCAACAACCTGGCTGTTAAGCCGGCATTGATACGTCCGTTAAATAAACTTACCGGCCCCTCAATCGTTTTTCTTAATTGCACACGATTGAGGCGTGGAACAACATACTGACTTTGGTTAAGAGCTTCAGGTAAACCAAAAAACTGCGCGCAGTCGCCAATAAAATCCGACCGCATGGTTATTACTACGTATATCGGCAATTCTGTTTGCGCTGATAGCTCCAGGAATATGTTTACAAAGTCTACAGCCTCGTCTATCTTTTCGGGATCCGTTTGATTCAGTGAAAAACGAAAAAGCTCTTCAAACTGATCTATAAGTAAAAAAAAATTAGTGCCAGAGCCGCGTAGCGGTTTCAATATATCCAGTATGGCATCAACACCTTCTTCAATAATTTTATTTTGTAAATCTGTTGATGAAAGGTTCTGGTTCTGATCATTTACCTGGCTCAGAATGGCATCTGCCAGGTTACATAAAGGGCTTTCCCCGGGTTTCATTATTGAGATCACCCAACGGTCGAGGTCATTTACCAGGAAACCCGCTTTGAGAAATGGAATTAAGCCAGCCCTGATCAAAGAGGATTTACCACTTCCTGAACTTCCCGTTACCGCAACAAAATGGTGCAGATACAGGCGTTGTAATAATTCTAACGTTTGCTCCTGCCTGCCAAAAAATAAAAGGCTTTCGTTACTTTCAAATGGCCGAAGCCCCACAAATGGATTGCTGGCGGAACTAAAGGTCATGCTGCAGCCTTTAAACTTTTAAGAAGCAGTGCAAGGGTTTCAGTATCCAGTTGTATGGCATCGCTGTTATTTACTACACTTACTTTAAACTGCTGCTGGGCAATTTTGTCGTTGGGATCTTTGTGCGGAGGTAACATAAAAACAAAGAAATCCTTTACAGGGTATTGATTGGATAATATTAATTGCAAGGCTGCCTTCATTCTTTCTGAAACCCATTCCGCGGCCACATTTCCATAGAAAAATACCAATTTGTTTACCTGGCTGATCCTATCTTCCAGTATATTAATGTTTTTTCTCGGATCATCGTCCTGCGGATTAATAAAAGGCTGTATCTGGTTTTCTAAAAGGCTTTTACTTAATTCCAGCGCATACATCTGGTCATTATAATGAGTATCCAGCAACACAGAAAGTTTTCCTGAAGCAGGTTGTAAAAGTTGCTTTTTTAATTGCTCGGCGAGGGTCTTTATTTGCTGCGGAAGCTCACTTTTTGTTCCCCTGATATATTCTATTTTATTGGGCACTTGTTTTCCACTGTCTAATCCCTGCATGAAAGTTTTATACGGTTCTTCCTCAATCAAATTAATATCCAGTTCTTTAGGAACCCATATTAATTGTTGTTTAGAAAACTGTAAGCTTAGTTCAACCTGCTTTTGAGGATACCACATGGCATCCTCTACTTCAATTTCTTTTCCCGGGTACTGGTTCAATAGATGTACTGCCAAAGCAGACTCTTTCAACTTTTCTTTAACCGCTATTTCATGCTGATCTTCTTCATAAGGAGGTGGCAAGCCCGAAATTATATTGAATCCCTCTTTTTCCAATTCTATAATAGTACGTTTCCTTACGTTACTTAAAGTATCGGTTACATCAGCGAAATAAATAGAGAATTCAGGGATCACCACTTTAGGCTTAGCTAAAATTTCTATCAGTTTTGCAAGGGAATCACCAAGATCTTTTAACTGCTCTTTGAAAGGCGGCGTATTTGGCTCAAGCCTGTGGCCTTTATCATCGTCCTCTTTATCTTCCCCTTCAACATCATGGAAGCGAAAACCACTGGTGCCGCTTAACTCTGCAGGCCATTGCGAATAGGAAATATTATTTAAGAGAACATTAATAATACGTGATCGGTCATCTACTTTTAAACCGATAGAATCATATTGCGCTGTATTATAAAAGAGGTCCAATTCTTTTTTACAGTATTGTGAGTTCAGGTAGGAAGGCGAATTAAGACAGAGTAAAATTGCAGACTTTTTTATTCCACCGGCAATGGCATCATCAAACATTACACCTCCGTCCAGCCTTTTATCATCCCACCAGATTTTGACGTCTTCAGTGCCAACCAATTGCCAAAGTGAAATACGCAAAGCTTTATAAAATTGCTCTACCCAACCCTGCCCGCTTTCGACTTTTTCGTTGTCGATATGGGAATAGCTGATAAAGATGTCATAATTAAATCCCGGTATATAACCCATTAAATTATTCTTATTTTATAGATGTCATTAGCTGATAAATTTACTAATCTTTCTTTAGAACCGGCTTAGTCAACTTTTAATACTATTGATGGTTTTTTCAATCCTGGTAATATTTTATTAGTATGCGATAAAACATCTTTGAGATCAACATCTTCAGGCTTTGTATTTTTATGATTCAGCATATTGAGCGTCCAGAATGTAAAAGTAATATTTGACGGAAGCGACACCTGAACCGTTGATGCCAGGCGGGTAGCGCTTCTTGCGTTTACTTCGGGATTCTTATGATTGTATAAATTTGGCAATGTATAAAAAATTCTGTAGGTCTTTGAGAGGTCAGGAGCATCTAAAAAAGGTTGGGCCGGTGTTTCCTTTGAGTAACGATACACTATTACATCAAATGGAAGTAGTTGCTTTATGATAGCCGCGAGTATGTGGTTCGGGCCGTCATCATTAATTTGTATTGCGTTATTTACCAGAGATATTTTTTGGCTATGCCCGCTTGGGTGTGACCGGTAGGAACTTAGCGAGGATGTTTTGTGTCCGGGAAACTCGTAAAAGAAGGATGTGCTGTTTGGAGAAAGTGCGGTCAATTCCTGTAGAGTTGAGACCAGGCCTTGCAGCTGATTCAATTGATTTCTATCTAAGGTCTGGGAAGACCGGCGCAATTCATACAATAATTCAGACAACACCGTATTAATCAAATTAACTGATACACGATCAACAGAATCAACCTGTGTCTTAATACTATTAAGATGGCTGGTAAGATCACTGATCATCCTGGCTGCATTAGCCGGTATTTTTTGCTTATAATTATTCAGTGTATCTAAATATTTCAGGAATTTATTTTCTTCAAACTTATCCGGTTCAAGGTTTATCCCGTGTTCCTTATCGAAATCATTTTGATCATTTACCGGCAACGAAGGAAACTCAGGAAGCTTTGGTGTATAACTGATTTTAACTTTTTTAAGTTCAGCTAATTCAGGATTTAAAGAGAGGAATAACTCTATCGCATCTAAATTATAGGCGGTTGAGTTTTGTGTAAGTGCAAAAGCGATATATTCTTTTACAGGAACAAGGGTATCACCACGGGTACGCTTCCGGTATGACGAATATACACCATCCCAAAAATCACTTTTTCTTTCCATGAATGGAATATAATAATCTTCCGGTTCGTGAGGTACACCGTTATATGTAATTAGATTGGCGCCATATTGAAATGCCTCTATACGGCTATACCCGCTATTGTCAATTTCAACAGGCGAATTAAGATTCGCGCTTACAGCCCTTACACGAACCGCATATTTCCTTCCTTCATGCAGAACATTTTTATTTAAATTGGTATCGAGAAGAAAAGTAGGTGAGGGCAATGATGTTTTACGAAAAACGAAAGGGTTATTTATTGCATCATTGACATTTTGATTAGCAAATAATTCCCTGATTTCAAAATCATACGTATATCCTCCTGCAGGTAAGCCACACGCAGATTGAGGAGGTGTCCACGTAAAAATAAGCGGGGAAGCAGGCTGTACAACTGAAATGCCGGCATTGATATTTAAATTACTTACGGGTTGAGTAAATTGAGGCGCGCCTCCTGCCCGGTTACAAATATTAAATGTACCGCAACCAAGATTCGGATCGGAAGCATTATCTCCTAATTCACCGGCAGAAGTAAGATAGCGGGCATAAAAACAAATACGATAGTTACCATCAGGCAGTTTAATATTGTTGTTTACATCTTTAACAGACGCCAGGTCAACACCTGTTGTCACTAAATTATTTTCTAAAAAATTTCCAAAAGCCGGAAGTAAGTCTTTGGAAGTTAGCTGTAATGGCACGCCAGGATTTACTGTTATGGGTGGTTGCAAATTATATTGGGGGTTTAACTGAATAGTAAATGGTGCAGGCGACAAGCACTCAATTTTACCAAACAACTTTACCTGCATCTGCGTATTACATTGTGAGGAATTTCTGATTTGTACAGAGGCGCCAACATTTTCATTTGCCAGGGACCTCGCGATAAGCGGGCCAACCGGTGGGCGTACCATTGTATTTATAAGCACACCACAGGCAATTGTAAAATTACCACAAACAAAAATCGGACTGGGTATAATCTGGTAGTCAGAATTCCTCGCAGTAAAACAAATGGTGTAGTTACCGTTGGGTAATTTTATATTACCACCCGCGTCTGTAATTGATGCCAGGTTGATCCCGGATGGAACCAAAGTAGCTGGATTAAAATCACCGAATGCAGCCAATCTTTGATCGGGCCTGAGAATAACCGGGACATTAGAATTTGCTAATGATATCTGGTTTTTACCACGATACCCCGTATCTAACGCTATTGAAAATGGCGTAGGCGAAATACAGTTGATCTGCCCATAAATCCAGGCCGGCGGCTGTTGCGAATTTGGAGTAAACATGGAAGTAACCGCTGTGGATGAAACATACGTGCTTATAAACGGGGTTACCGGCGAAGCAGCATTAGTAACACTGTTTACTGTAGAAACACTTGCCTGCGTAAACGCAAATGTACACATACAACTACACAGCAACACAGGAAGTATTCTCTTAACAAATGTTTTGTAAGGAGAAGCATTGCAATTACTAATAAGTAGTTTCTGTCCCACTGCCAGGCTGTATTGTATGGATTGAGTTGCGTGGCATCTTTGCATATATAAATCTTTAGTAAGCTCCGGGCGTCTTAAGGTACCTGTACCAATTATAAGCTTTTTTGTGCCGTTGAAGTTATAGATAGATTCTCTCATACCGCGTTTTTATAACATCAGTGAATTGAATAGTTGTAGGATATACCACCATAAAAATTTTTTGTGGCCACAGCATATGGAAAAGTTTTGTTGATGGCATTTATAATTTCATTATTAGGCGGGCTATACACATAGTTCGCAAATAAATTAAATGTATGATGCTTTGCATTATAGCCAATATTAGCAGAATAGCTCATGTTCTTTTGAGTACTGATATTGGAAAATTTATTTGAATAATAGCCGATGTTGCCTTGCATATTCAGATTTTTGTTTTTTAATAATTGAGCAGATGTTCCAAATGTGACACCATTGGAATTATAAGAATTTGCCTCTTGTTTATACCGGGAAAATAAATAGTTTAAGGAAAAGCTCAGCGACTTTTTGGTTAATGACAGTGTATAGCCTGCTGAAGCAGATAGATTATTGCTGTTTGTTCGCGCAGCGGTCGACGGGTTTTTATCTTTCAGGCTTTGCAAATTAAAATTGGCATTGATGTAGTGCAGTTTATTGCCTTTTGTAATGTAGTAAGACGGACTTATATTTAGCTGCGATATCTGTTGTTTTAGAAAAAGCGTATCGTTTAAACGAAGTGAATCAGGTATCCGGGTGTTACCATTTTTCTGCCTTAAACTATATCCTGAATAATTTACGTTTACACTTAAACTCCGGCTGAGAATCGTATTGATATTAATATTGCCCACCAGTGTTTTCAATTCAACCGGAAGTGTATTGTCGAGGTTATTATGCTGCTGTGATAAGTTGGTACTTATATTTAATTTTCCTCTTGCCATAGAATAATTGTTATTGAGGGTAATAAGCTCCATGTCGTTAAGCAAATAGGGTGTTCCAAGAGACACAAAATTTGGCTGGATCCTTCTGTAGCTTAGGCTGCCATTATATTTGCCTGAAAAATACGACAACGATGACTGGCCCGCATAGCTTGCCAGCGTACCCATATTGGCTGGTAAAAAATTATTTATAAATTTTTTTAGTCCTTTATTTGATGAATCGGGGCTTTTACTATTGGAAGCTAAATCAGGGATCAATCCACTTATGGCCATGTCACCTGTGAAAATCATTTTTTTCTTCAGTAATGAAAGCCTGAACGAAGAACCCAGCACTGCATTTTCCTGTGCACGAATAAAATTTTTAGAGCCGGTATTTACATTTGCAGCAGAGCTGCTGTCGTCTTTGGCATGAAAATAAATAAGGTCGATATACCTTGAGGAATTACCAACACCTATCTTGAAGCCATATCCCTTGCGTGAATACTGCGGAAGTCTAAAACGACCGGCGACAGTATCTTCATTAAAAGCCTTATTAAGCCTTCCGTAAAATGCGGCAAAGCGAAATTGTTTGGGATTTAACTCGAGGCCCACACCTTCAAAAGTTTGCCCGCCAAATGTTAAAGGCGAAAAATAAATATACCGGTATCCTAAGTGTAATATAGCCCACTTATACGTTGGGCT
>JBDTZL010000395.1:0-5270 GCA_040005125.1 Ginsengibacter sp. | reverse complement strand
ACGAAAATTGATGAAGTCCAAAACTTAATACAGCAGTAAGCACAATGATCACGCAAATGCGAATAGCTTTTGTGTTTAACAGAAGTGATTTTTTGTACACGGCAGCAATACTATTTGCCGACGCAGGCAATAATGTTTTTATAAAAGGATTTTTGTTCTTGCAGGTAACGGGAATGTGTATAAATAAAAATGATGCGTCGCATTGCTTCGCATCATTGGAAATATTATTAATTGTTGTTTGCGTGAGTGTGTTTGTACAACGCACATCTGGCGTACTCTCAATCATATCCTGATATTGAAGCCACTCTTCGGGTAAAATGCCTGTACGGTTATTTGCGGAAAAAATAGTTGAAAGAGTTGCAGACAGCTTTTTACAAGCAGTCATAACGGGTACAGTTATTTTCATCATGCAAGTTTTGTAGAAGTGAATTTTCATAAAGCTTTTTATTGTGGGTATCTGAGGTATAAAGTTTTGTTCAATTACTAGCCGGTGCTGCTATCCGGTTTTATAAAATATATTAACAGGTATTGCTTTTTTAGAATAATTCATCGCGGGCAAAACCTTTCTATGGGCATTGCACATGTCGTGTATAATTATTAAAAGGTCGCTATGATTGCCGGGATTGCTTTTGGTAATGACTGCCTCTGTTAAATTGATCAGCGGCGAGAGAAAAAAAGGTTGCGTAAACAATAGAGTACGTAGAAATATTCTCATAATTGACAGTTGTAAGCTTATAGATGTACAAATCGGATAGGTATGAAGATCAGCGATTCATAACAGGAGTTGGAGAAATTGTACTAGTCGTTTGTGGGCGATGCTGCAGGGCCATCGTTCTTTCGCAGGAGGACTGGTTTGATGAAACTTTTGATAAACTTTACGAGTTGTAAATAGGAGGAGGCTTATATAATACACTTTTTACAGTAGGGCTTGAAATAAACCACTTAAAAAAATCTATTAAATAATGGAAAATAATTCTTTAAACAGGATGATACAGATTGGGTATTCTTAGTCTGGGATAATTACAGGGCGCAAATATAGCTAATATTTTGATTTAACAAAACATTTCGCGAATATTTTTTTTAAAAGAGTCATTTTATCCGGTAACAAACCCAATATTTGTAAAGAAGACCTGTTGCTTTTATTCTAATATCGGATAGATTGATGCTGTAGCTATTTGACAATAATAATTTGCCTGGATATTCATTAGTTTTTAATAATTATTATTTCCAGTGAAAGTTTTCTTAGCCGGTTTTATTTAAAGTGTCCAATATAACTATCACGGTTAAACGCTTTAAAAAAAGTAATAAATCACCGCGGCATCATTACACTTTCGGGTTCTCCAGACTTATAAATTTATTAATTGTGATTTAATTCTTTTAATAATTCAACAGCCTTGCTTTCCTTTATACCGCCACTTTTATTATACAATATGGAAACACGCAATGCTTTGAGGCCGGTCATCCCCTGCAGGTCTTTAAGAGTCAGCCACTCCACATCAGGGCCGATATAATTAATGAACTGGAGGTAATTAATATAATTTGTATATTCCTTTATCTCTTTTTCATTTGAGTAAATTATAGCAATTTTTCCCGGTTGAGTAAGCCTTTCGCTTGAATCTTTTATCGTAGCCTTATCAATTCTTTTCTTTATAATCTCATAACGGGCGTTGTATGCTCCGTCAACATCAAATTTCTTTTCTTCCATCCTGAACCGTATACTGAGTGGCTGGCCGTGAATCAAAATGAGTGAGCATATATCAAGTTTGGTCCTTAGCTCAGGTTTTAAGCGATGAATTTCATTTTCAACTTCACAGGTTACCATTAATTGCCAAAGGCGCAGGTTTTGCAAATAAAGCTGGTGAAACTTATTATTGTTCACCAATGATTGGCCGATGTACAAATTATGCTCTACCCCGTCGGATTTATATTTTTCAAAATAATGAGGAAACATGCCCTGGGCGGCTTCCTGGGCTTTATCCATGTATTCTGAAATATTTTCATTAATGACCTTTACACTCTCTTCATAGTCCTTTCTTTTTTTGTAGATAAGGCCCAATACCGGATCGAGTTGGTCTTCATAATGCTGTAATGCCCCATTTATTTCGGTGTTCAGGCTTCGCAGGTGATAAAACACCGGGTGTATCTCCTTTTTTAGAAACTCCAATACAATATTCTCATCCCCGGCAGATAATTCCTGCCGCAATTGCTGTATATGACTTTCCACGCGAAACCGGAGATCCTTGTAAAATGGAAGGGCATATTTTTTGACAGCAATATTCAATATATTTTTAACGAGAGACAGCTGCTCAACTATGTCAGACTGGATAGAACGGTTGCGTTCAGTGGAAGATCCCTGGATATCAGACTGCCCGTATAGCGGGTATACGTTTGGAAAAACAATATCTTCCATGGTATCATCACCATTTTTCATTCTTGTTTCCAGGAGTTTTTCTGCAGCTTGAATAAACCGCCAGGCCACTGTAGAATGTATAGCTGTGCATTTTTGACGGATGATGGCATCAATCTGGTTCTGCATCTCGTCCTGTGAACGTTTCATCGCTATCGTAAACAGGGATATTACTTCCTGTAATTTATATACAGTTATTGTATTCAGGACATTTGGCTGTTCAGATCCTGCCTCCAGTATTCCAATCAATTCATCGTTATAAAATAAAGGCATAGCGAGGTAACTTTTAATGCCAAGCTTTGCAAGTTTTCTGACTAGTATATTTTCGCCCGGCGCCTTTTCATCTATATGTTGAAAAACCAAAGGTTGATTTTTTTCGAACGAAAATTTGTCTGTCAGGTTACAAAACGCCTCATCGATTTTTATATTCCTTTTATCTGTAAGTACGATGCTGTTCCAAAAACCAAAACCAACAGATTGTAACAACTGTCTCTCTTTGTTGTAAGAAATGAAACCCGCTTTTAACCCGGGTATGTTTAACATAGCGCTAAGGTTCACCTGTATTTGTTCGACAATATCAGGCCTCGTTAAAGAATCTTTTTTTATTAAATCAAATTTCAATGCAGAAACTGATTCATCACGGGTAACATCGAAGAGCGTCAATATGGTAAACCCTTCAATTCTAAAACTATTGGGCGGAATTTTTTTCTTCCATAATGCGGTGTTTCCAAAACTATTGGTGAGCTCGTAAATTTCTTTTTCTGTAAGCGGCTTCACATCCTTGCCTGGCAATATCTCGGTAAAATCAACATTTATGAAAGCCCTGTACCGGCGAATGATCCCGGTTTGTTTATCCCGGATATTAAAAAATAAATTTGGCGAAAGGCTTACATTGGCTTTATAATAACCATTAAGAATAGTTAAACAACTGAACATATAAACCATATCAGCATTGGCTTCAGGCACGATGATATCACCCTGCGCCGCGTCCAGTATACCGGTAAACCGTTTTGTAAGATTAAACAGCATTGGCCTGAATGGAATACCCGCCGCCTTAATCTCGTTGGTTGTGGTAAGTGAGGGAAAGAATGGTGATAAAAGCAAATGAATTTCTTCCTCGTATTTTTCAATAAGGCTGAAATCATCAAATGCCCTGGAAAGCTCGGGAGTTTTGTCAATTCGCTTTAATACTTCTTTTGCCCTGTTTGATTCAAAGGGATCCGTTAGTGCAGCCTGTTCTTTCCACCAATCGATCAGTTTTTTAAAATTGATCTGCAGGTGAAATGGCAAAGCGTACTCATCAGGGAAAAAATTATTATTATAATGATGAACGTAGGACATATTTTTAATTTATATTGTTTGAACTACAATTGGGATCGTGGAATTAATTATTATTCTTTCTGCAAAATTAAATAAAATAAAAAAACCAGCATTACCACATATCCAAAAATTAGTTGAAAGTTAAAAAGCGGGGGTTCAAGGTTGAAGGTTGCAGGTCAAGGTTGATATGAACCCCCGAATTTTCAAACTTTCAACTTCGAATTTTGAACTTTGAACTTCTCAGCTTTCAACTTTGAATATATTTGCGGTACAATGAATAAAAAACCTGGGATACTTCATCTGCTTAGGCCTTACCTGGGCATCATCATACTATTAATTGTATTTACACTTTTTAGTAATGGAATAAACTTATTAATTCCAAAAATTATCTCAAAAAGTATAGATACTTTCAGCGCAGGAAAGTTTTTATTTAAACCGGTTATCTTCCAGTTTACTTTAGCTGTTATATCCATTTTTGTATTTAGCTATTTACAGAGCATCATTCAAACATACGCATCTGAACGGGTAGCGAGAGATTTAAGGACCCGGCTTGCAGATAAAATATCAAAACAAACTTATGCATTTATTGAACATGCAAATCCTTCAAAACTATTAACCAATCTTACCGCCGATGTTGACTCGATAAAGCTTTTTATTTCGCAGGCTATAGCATCCATCATCTCTTCTTTATTTATCATTATCGGGGCGAGTATTTTTTTGATTACTATTAACTGGAAGCTTGCATTATGTATAATAGCAATTATACCGGTTATTGGCGTTACATTTTTTGTAGTGCTTCGAAAAGTGCGGGCATTATTTATACAAAGCAGGGCTGTAATTGATTGGTTGAATAAAGTGATCAATGAAAGTATTTTGGGCGCAGCAATTATACGGGTCGTTAATTCACAACAACCGGAGTACAATAAATTCCTGGAGGCTAATACTAAAGCCAAAGATTTCGGGCTTTCCATTCTCCGGCTTTTTGCAGGCCTTATTCCCGTAATCACATTTACGGCCAATATGGGTGGTTTGTGTATACTTGCATTGGGTGGCCATTTTGTTATTAACGGAAGTATGAGCCTTGGAAATTTTGCTGCTTTTAACAGTTACTTGTCTATGCTGATATTCCCTATTTTGGTTATCGGTTTCATGAGCAATGTCATCGCACAGGCTACCGCTTCATATACCCGGATAAGTACAATAATTGAAACACCGGAACCGGAAGAAACAGGAACTATCACAAAAAGATTACAAGGCAAAATTGAATTGCAGGATGTAAATATGCTATATGGCCAGGCACCTGTTTTAACAAATATTTCCTTTACTGTTGAAGCAGGTTCAAAAGTTGCGGTTATTGGCCCTACTGCTGCTGGCAAAACACAGTTGCTTTATCTGCTTACTGCCCTGATGAGGCCCACTTCAGGATCAATAAAATTTGATGGCGAGCCGGTTGAAAATTATAACAGCGAATCGTTTCACAGGCAGGTAGGATTTGTTTTCCAGGACAGTATTATTTTCAATATGAGCATCCGTGAAAATATTG
>JBDTZL010000344.1:0-5284 GCA_040005125.1 Ginsengibacter sp. | reverse complement strand
GTAAAACCCGCCAATTGGGTTTTTTCATTCCATACTTTGTCATACCAAAGCACCAGCTTTACATTTTCATTGATATAAGAGATGTAGCCAAATCCCAGGGTTGAAAATTTAATATCGGCCGATGTGAGGTTGCTGCCGGAGCCACCAATTTCTTTCGGCGCTACAGCAATATTGGGATCGTACCAATCGTATTTAATTATAACCTGGTTCTTAGTGTTAATAATATTTTGTAGAAAATAGAAATAAGCGCCATCAAATTTCCTTATATAAAAACTTCCGTTGGCATCCGGAAGTGCTGAAGGAGTTTCTGTAGTATTGGCAAAAGCAGTTTGTTTACCGGTAATATATTCGGCACGGAATTCAGTAAAACCAGCCTTACACTTTATTTTCAATTGTGCATCTACGCCGTAATATTTGCGGGGTGCAATCTTGCCGATATTTGTTGCTAAAGAATCAACATTAAAACTTTTTGTTCTAGCATTAATTGAATAAATATACCTGGTACTTTGCAAAAGCCCTCCGTCTAAATAAGATGCCGCAAAAGAAAGCACAACATCTTTTGAAAGATGATAAGGCTTAAGGCCTGCCCTCGCTATAAAATCTTTGTGGCTGTCAAAATCGCCGGGCGCAGTGAGTCCCTGCCCATTAAAAAACCCCGCATCTATTTTAAGAAAGCGGAGCGGGTGCCCTGCTTTCCTGGGCTCAAAGGATATCATTGCGCCCAGGTCTCTTTCAGTTTTCATCAACACCTGGCTCATGCGGCCCCTTTCCGGGCTCTCCCTGTCGGAGGATGCAAGATTCAACTCATAGCTGAAAGGCCTTGCAAACATACCGGCTACAAAAGAAAAGAGCTGGTATTTATTCTCAAAAATCCTTCCCCAGAAATCCCGGATAAAAACGCCTCGTTCAGTTCCATCAAACTGGAACACAAATTGCACTGATGCTTTACTGGTTTTATTAAACTTAACATAATCAAATCTTATTCTGCCACGCCTGATTATAAACCGGTTGTCAACATTTTGGGGGAAGTCGCCACCACCATAGCTTTTAGCCCCTTTTTCCCGGGCTACCTGGAATTGTGGTTGTATATAACCACCAATACGTATATGATCGAATCGCCGTGAAACTGATAAAACCGATTGGCCCACATCGGTTGTTGTATCGATCATATCCATCAGAAATTGGGCATTGGAATTAAATATAAAAAGTGAAAAGACCACTACAAGGAAAGTTCGCATACGAAAAAGATATTGAAAATCAAAGGTAAATTAATCGTGGCCTCATGTTAAGAAATCATTAACAAACCCAAAAAGAGGTATATAAAATCTGATAACAGTACTTTTGCCCAAATTCATTTTTCATGGCTTTGAACTCCATTTTAAAAATTTTTTTACCAAAGGATAAGATCTTTTTTCATTTGTTTGAAAATGTGGGTGAAACAGTAATTCAAATGGCCACTAAGCTCAAACAGGTTGTGTATGAAAAAGAATTTGATAAAAGGACTGTGATAATCCGCGAAATCGAAGATCTTGAGCATGTTAACGATGATTATACCCACAGGATTTTCACTGAGCTTGGAAGAAATTTTATCACTCCGTTTGACAGGGAAGACATACATTACCTTGCTACGGCCCTGGACGATATATGTGATTATATCTATGCATCTGCCAAAAAAATAAATTTCTATAAGGTAGATCCTGATGATTCGGGCTTTCAAAAAATGGCGGAACTTATTTTAAGCAGTTGCACTGAAGTGCAAAAGGCAGTTGGCGAATTAAGGGATATGAAGAACCTTAGGAAAATTACGGATGCCATGGTGTTAATCAATAGTATCGAAAACCAGGCCGATGATATATTTGATACGAGCATTGAGAAGCTTTTTGAAAACGAGCCTGATGCAAAAGAAGTAATTAAAAAAAGAGAAATCTACCAGGTAATGGAGATTGTAACCGACAAATGCGAAGATGCTGCCAATGTGATTGAGTCAATCGTAATCAAATATGCATAATAAGCTGTTTTACCAGTAAATATCCATTTTAAAAGGTTTGTATGCTCGTTTTTCTTATTATCATTATTATACTTGCGCTTATTTTTGATTATATAAATGGCTTTCATGATGCGGCAAACTCTATTGCCACCATCGTTTCCACTAAAGTATTAACTCCCTTCCAGGCCGTTATTTGGGCAGCAGCTTTTAATTTTATTGCATTTTTTATTTTCAGGGAACATAAAGTTGCGGGAACAATTGCCAATATTGTTTCGGAAAACATTATCAATTTCAAGGTACTCGTATCAGCAACGCTCGCGGCTATTGGCTGGAATCTTTTAACGTGGTATTATGGCATTCCTTCGAGTTCCTCACACACGCTAATCGGCGGCCTTGCCGGCGCAGCAATTGCCGCCGGAGGATTAACGGGTGTAAATACTCACCCGGTATTTATAGCATTAATATTTATGGTTTTTGCCCCAATAATAGGGTTGGTTTTTGGATTTGTAATTACGGTAATTACTGTGAACATTGCAAAAAAAGCCAGGCCTGCAAAAGCCGACAGGTGGTTCAGGCGCCTTCAATTGGTTTCTTCTGCTGCATTGAGCCTTGCACATGGCGGAGGTGATTCTCAAAAAACCATGGGATTAATTTTAACGGCCATATGGTTTTATGAGAAAACCGTTAATGGAAGTACCACGTCAATACATGACTTTGCGATGCCCGGGTGGCTGCCTTTGGCATGTTATTCTGCGATTGCACTGGGCACTATGTCTGGCGGCTGGCGTATTGTAAGAACCATGGGTACCCGTATTACCAAGGTAAATCCTTTGGAAGGCATGTGTGCTGAAACAGCGGGCGCTTTGACCATTTTTCTAACTATCAAATTTGGCATCCCGGTAAGTACTACCCATACACTTACGGGAGCAATAGTAGGCGTTGGCGCCACAAAACGCTTGTCTGCCGTGCGCTGGGGCGTCACATTCAGCCTCCTTTGGGCGTGGGTACTCACTATTCCTGTAAGCGCATTGGTTGCTGCTACGGTTTATTATATCATACATTTCATCACCTGAATAATATTTTATCAGGCTAACTCCGCTTAATTATTATTTTTTTCCTTCTTTTGCAGAATGAAGAAAATTTTAGTTACGGGTGGGTGCGGTTATATTGGTGCGCATGCCATACTTGATTTAATTGAAAATGGGTTTGAGCCAATTTGTGTGGATAATAATTCAAGGTCCACCACTGCTTTGCTCCAGGGAATAAAAATTATTAGTGGTGTGGCTGTAAAAAATTACAAAGTAGACCTCTGCAATTTTGATGATACCTATGCAATCTTCCAGGAAAATAATGATATTGAAGGCATCATACATTTTGCCGCATTTAAAGCAGTGGGGGAATCTGTTGAAAAGCCTTTGATCTATTTTGAAAATAATTTATCGTCTCTTATCAATATTTTAAAATGTGCGAAAGAGTTTGATATCCCGAACTTTATTTTTTCCTCTTCCTGCACGGTGTATGGTAGCCCCGATGAAATTCCTGTTACAGAAAAATCTCCGTTAAAACCGCCGGAATCTCCATATGGCGCTACGAAACAAATGGGGGAAGAAATTGTAAAAGAGGTTACACAAACCGGGGAAACACAAAGTATTTTACTCAGGTATTTTAACCCGGTTGGCGCCCATCCGTCTACGCTTATCGGCGAATTGCCTTTAGGAAGGCCGGAAAATCTTGTTCCCGCAATTACACAAACTGCCATTGGAAAAATAAAACAACTTACTGTACATGGTGATGATTATCCTACAAGAGATGGTTCATGTGTACGTGATTATATTCATGTTTGCGATATAGCGCATGCGCATACCCTGGCACTGCAATACCTCATAAATAAAAAAAACACATCGCCATGCGAAATTTTTAATCTTGGAAGCGGAAATGGCTTTACGGTTCTTGAAGTGATTCATTCATTTGAAAAAGTAAGCGGCGTAAAGCTGAATTATACAATCGGCCCAAGACGACCGGGCGATATAATTGCTATTTATGCCAATAATTCTTTGGCCAAAAATATTCTAAACTGGAACCCAAAGTTCTCATTGGATGAAATGATGTCCTCTGCATGGAAATGGGAATTAAAACTAAAAGATGATGAGGACCTTCATAACCATCCCAATTTCGAGATGAATTAAATTGGTTTATTTTTCTCTTTCATTATTATTTTTATCCTTACCCTCTTATTCTTAATTTGCACAATTGTTTTTCTTGCTTTAAAAAATAAAATACTATGATCAAGGACATTGTTGCCAAGAATGAAAAAGAAACCAGGGCCGGATTTGGTGAAGGCATTTATGAACTCGGAAAGAAAAATGAAAATGTAGTTGTTCTCACAGCCGATCTTGCGGGTTCTTTAAAATTGCATCCTTTTATAAAAGATTTTCCTGAAAGATATTTGCAATGCGGTATTGCAGAAGCTAATATGATGGGCATTGCGGCAGGATTAACTATCGGGGGCAAAATTCCTTACACAACAACCTTTGCAAATTTTTCTACGGGCAGGGTGTATGATCAAATAAGACAATCCATTGCTTACTCCAATAAAAATGTAAAAATCTGCGCTTCTCACGCCGGGCTCACTTTGGGTGAAGATGGCGCTACCCACCAGATCCTTGAGGATATTGGCCTTATAAGAATGTTGCCGGGCATGACGGTTGTGGTGCCTTGCGATTTTAACCAAACCAAAGCTGCAACGCTTGCCATTGCTGATTATGTTGGCCCTGTATATTTAAGATTTGGAAGACCAAAGTGGCCCAATTTTACTGAGGAAAATCAACATTTTGAAATTGGTAAAGCACAGGTTCTCGCAGAGGGAACTGACATAACTATTTTTGCATGCGGCCACCTGGTTTGGAAAGCTATTGAAGCCGGAAAGATTCTTGAGGAAAAAGGGTTCAGCGTTGAACTGATCAATATTCATACTATTAAGCCACTGGATGAAGCAGCCATCATACAATCAATTCAAAAAACAAAGTGCGCCGTTACTGCTGAAGAGCACAATATTTTAGGAGGCCTCGGTGACAGCATTGCTCATGTTGCCGCTAAAAATTTTCCTGTTCCTATTGAATATGTCGGCACAAAAGATACATTTGGAGAAAGTGGAAAACCTGAGGATCTCCTGAAAAAATATGGCCTGGATACACCGGATATTGTTGCGGCTGCAGAAAAATCGATGGCGAGGAAGCATTCCTAATTTGTTTATTTTCTTATTATATGAGTCATTGGTCAATAAGTCATTAGCCATTG
>JBDTZL010000357.1:0-50545 GCA_040005125.1 Ginsengibacter sp. | reverse complement strand
TCTTTTGTTTTTTGTAACGCCACTTCTTTGGAAATATTCGTTTCAAACTCAACGGTAATGGCAGAAAAATCCTGTAACGAGGTGCTTGTGATTTTATTTATTTTAGCGCCGGTGATTCCTTTCAGTTGTTTTTCAATCGGCCTGGTTACAAGGTTTTCAACGTCACGTGGTGAATTCCCTACATACAGAGTTTGTACAAATATGGTAGGGATCACGACATCAGGATATTGTTCCTTTGGCAAAGTTGCGAACTGGTAAATACCGATACATGATACAAAAATGATCATCAGGTAGATGGAAGTTTTATTCTTTATCGACCAGCTCGTTGGGCCGAATTCTTTAAACTTTCCTTTTAAATTTTCCATTACACTCATAAAATACTCATTGATATTTTTATCAAAAAAAAATGCAGGGCCTATACCGGTTTTGTTGTTATCAATTGCCCGTCATAGATAGCTTGGTAACCTTCCGTTATTAACTGATCGCCTTCTTTTAATCCCTGCTTGATTTCAACCTGGTCTCCGTACGTTTGCCCAATAACAATCTTTCGTTTCCTTGCAATTAATTTGTCACCTTCCTGTGAAGCAATCAATACAAATTTCCCTGTCTCATCGTTTTGTAACGTGTTTACATTAATAACATTTGTATTAGTCGCAGCGTAATCAAGTATTTTCACCAACGCAACCTGGTTAGGCCTTAAGTTCATGCCTGCAGGCACCTTTGCTTCTGCTGTAAGGCCTCTTGAATTGGTTCCTACCGACTGGCTGATAAATGAAATGGTACTGCTAAACGATTTGTTTATATCGGGAATCTGAATCTCCACAGCAGTACCTTTCGATATTTTTGAAGCATAATTTTCGGGGATGGTTGTAGTAATTTTTAAGTTACTTTTATTAACAATTTTTATATAACCCCCTTGTAGAGGATTTCCTGTAAACATTTCACCGACATGAGCAGTTATCTCGTCAACAACCCCTTCCACATCGCTGTATACATTGTTTTGATCGGCGCTGGTCTGCGCTGAATTTACATTAGCCTGTACGGCTTTTAATTGATTCGTTAGGGATTCTACATTAGTTTTAGCCTGCAATAGCTGAACCTCAGTTCCTATATGCTGATCCCAAAGATTTTTTTGCCTTTCGTAAATAGATTTAGCGAGGTTAAGCTGGGCGTTCAGGCTCCCTGATTGCTCCCGGATTGCAGCGACATTTTGATTGGCCACAGCGGCGTCTAATTTTAAAACCAATTGTCCTTTATGAACCGGGTCACCCTGTTTTACTAAGATGGATCGTATTTGGCCCCCCTGGTTTCTAGGCGTGATATAAGAAATACTTTTGGAATCAACCGTTCCCTGTAAATCCAGGTAATGCTTAAAATCCTGCGATTTTACGGGTGCGATTGCTACCAGTTTTGGTACCTCCTTTAAACCGGCGGAAGTATCGATCTTTGCAATTTCCTTTTCCAGGGATCCGATGTTTTCATCCAGCTTATCTTTATCAGCTTTCAACTTTTCGAGTTCAGCTTTTTTAGCGCTCAATGTATCATCCTTCTTATTGGTATTTCCGCAGGATGAAGCAATGGCTAAGAAAATTATTGCCAGTCCAAGTCTTGATATTTTTTGCATAATGTTAGAATTAATAGTTTTAAATATTTATAGTTTACCGGCAGCTTTTAAGAAATCAATTTTAGCAATTATTGCATCATATAAGGAGCTGTAATAATTATTCTGAGCTGTTACAAGATCTACCTGTGCAGTATTAATTTCCTGGTTACTTCCAAGGCCCTGGTCGTATTTTAATTTTGTTGTAGTGTAGACCTGTTGGGCCAGTTCTATATTTTGCTTCTGGCTATCCATGGTAATTATGGCAGATTTCATGGTGATCCTTGTTTGGGCAACATCATTATCAATTGATGAGCGGAACTGGTCGAGATTGTTTTTGGTTCTAAGAACTTCAATTTTGGCGGAAGCTATTCTTGCATTCCTTGCACCTCCATCGAAGACGGGAACATTCAATCGCAATGCAATAAAAGAGGAAGTAAAATAAGGCCCTTGAAAAAAATTGAATTGCTGGCGTTGTGCGCTTTTGCTATAGTTAGCGGCAAGGGACAGGGTTGGCAATTTGCTCAGGCGGTATCTTTTTACGTTGAATTGGTCAAGTTTTACTGCCGTTTCCAGTTGCTGGATTTCTTTCCGGTCTTCATAATTATAGGCTTCGTCAAGGATGTTTGATTTTAATTCTTCATCCGATAAAGTATCCGTGAGAACGAGGCTGTCTTTCTGTGGCATATTCATAAGAAATTTCAGGCCCGCATTTCCCGCATCAAGTTGGTTTTGAGTTTTCAGTTTTTGTGTCTGCAGGTTGTTGAGTTGTACCTGCACTTTATCAACGTCCAGTTTTTCAGCGAACCCATTTTTAAAAATTTCCCGGGTATCGCTGAGCAATTTTTCATAATTATCAATATTGGCGTCTATGGAGCCAATTTGTTTTTTACCAACTACAAGCTGGTAATATATTTTATAAACGTTTGCTTTTATCTGTTCTTTGGTAACATCGGCTGCCAGTTGTGCATTTTTTATCAAAGCGCTTCTTGCCTGCAGGCCAACAAAAACCTGTCCGTCAAACAACAGTTGATTCAAATCAAAACCGCCACTCACCGCATACTTTGCTCCAAAAGCCGCGTTTATTAATCCAAAATCTGTTGGGGCTACGATAGGATTGCCGCTACCGTTTTTTACATTCTCCGCTACCAAAACACCATAGGTACCCTGTGCAATAAAGTTGGGAAAACTCTGAACGGTTACATTTGGGTTGTAGTTGATACTGCCGCTGCCGGTAATTTGTGGCAGGGCGGAAGCGGTAACTTCTTTATTGGTTTGTCTTTGAGTTTCAATGTCGAGTAATGCATTTTTTACTTGTATGGCGTTCTGTAATGCATAATCTACCGCTTGTTTAGCGCTGAATGCATTTGTTTGAGGCGCAATTGTTTTCTGCGCGGTTGCTATAGAAGAAATACCACATAGCCAAAAGCTAAAGATAATTCCACTAATTCTTTTTGTTTTCATTGTAGTCCGTTTAGTTTACCCGGTAGTTACCAGATCTTTCTTTTTGATATTTTGTAATTAATTCGTAGCCTTTCAGGCTGGCAATTCCAAAAAGGAAATATTCAATCAATTGTTGTTGAACGGTTATTAATGAAAATTTACTTTTTGGAAATATTTCTTCATCAAATGGAAGTAACATCGTTTCAAGGCGAATTTTAGCAACAACTTCGGTATTCACTTCTGGCCTGTAGAGTTCCTCTTTTTTACCCCGCTCAATATTTTCTTTCAACACTTCAAAAAGGAAATTATACTTATACTCTTTAAACTTTGTGAAAGTAGCCGGGTAATTTCTTTCAATGTCAAAAAGTATGGAGGGGTTCATATTGTCAAACATTACCTGTAGCATTTCCATCGCCAGATAAACCTCATGAATTGCATTTAGCGACTTTTTGCGATCACTTTGGCAGCACTCCCTGTTGTAATTAATCATGTCAGCAATCACCGCATCCACGAGTTCGTTCTTATCGGAAAAAGAATGGTAAATCGTCTTTTTTGAAACGCCAAGCTGGGAGGCTATTTCGTCCATAGTAACGGATTTTATGCCATACCTGCGGTAGAGTTCGTCGGCTTTTTGTTTTATTCTATCTTTAATATCCATTTGGGCCGCAAAACTACGGAAACTTTTTATGTTACGAAAGTTTCCTGAGATCTTTTTTTATTAAGACGCAAATTTTCGGGATGAACGGTACAAAACTTACCTTTAAACCTAATTTTATTGTCCTATGCAGAAGTCTCTACGTTATCAAAAAATAATACAATATTTTTTACAGGGATTATTGATTCTTGGCCCCGTTTCCATCACCATTTATTTCATTTATGTGATTTTTGATAAGATTGATAACATCCTCCGGCCTATATTTAATATCCCGGGTATGGGTTTTATTATCATCATTGCTTTCATTATCCTTACCGGTTACCTGAGTTCCTTCTTTGTGATGGGCCGTATTTTATCGATTATGGATAAATTCCTGGAAAGGACCCCTGGTGTAAAACTTTTTTATTCGTTTATAAGAGATTTTTTTGAAGCATTTGCCGGGAATAAAAAAAAATTTACGAAGCCTGTAATGGCAAATGTTGATAATACCGATATATGGCGGGTAGGTTTTATCACGCAGGACGATATGAGCAGCTTCGACATGGAAAATTATGTAGCTGTTTACCTGCCAATGGCTTATTCAGTAGCCGGAAATGTGTATATTGTCCCCAAAGAGCGCGTGAAACCAATTACAAACATCAGCGCCACCCAATCCATGAAATTTGCCGTAAGCGGTGGTGTAACGGATTTGATCAATGAATCTCTGAATGATCCATTATCTGAGTCTATTGTTCATTAATATCAATCCTGGTTATTGAAAAAAATTCTACTCATTACCTGTCTGCTGTTTGTAACTTCTGCCAGTTATTGCTGGGGATTTTGGGCTCATAAAAAAATCAATTATTATGCTGTTTTTCTGCTCCCCCCTGAAATGCTTGTTTTGTATAAACCGAATATTGAGTTTATTAGTGAACATGCGACCGACCCCGATAAAAGAAGGTATTCAATAGCTGCCGAAGGATCACGACACTATATTGATATTGATCATTACGGAAAATATCCTTACGGTGAATTGCCTCACAACTGGAAAGATGCTGTTGCAAAATTTAGCGAAGATTCTTTAACAGCCTATGGAATTGTACCCTGGCATATTCAAATAATGCTGAACAGGTTAACGGGCGCATTCAGGGAAAAGAATTTCTTTTCAATCATGAAAAACAGTGCTGAGATAGGGCATTATATTGCGGATGCCCATGTACCCTTGCATGCAAGCAGCAACCATAACGGGCAATTCACCAATCAAAAAGGGATTCATGGATTTTGGGAAAGCCGTGTTCCGGAATTGCTGGCCGATAAACAATTTGATTTTTTTATTGGTAAAGCAACCTACATAAAAAATCCCGGCGTTTTTATCTGGAACCGGGTGTTGGAAAGTGGCAACGCCGCCGATTCTGTCTTAACTTTTGAAAAGGAATTATCGCTTCGGTTTCCGGGAGATAAAAAGTATGCTTTTGAAAAAAGAAATAATATCATCATCCGGCAATATTCTTCGGGTTATACCATTGCGTATAATAATATGTTAAACGGAATGATAGAGCGCAGGATGCGGCAATCCATATTTGCGGTCGCTTCTTTCTGGTACACAGCATGGGTAAATGCAGGACAGCCCGATCTTACCGGTTTGGCTTCCCAATCCTTTTCTGAAAGTGATCTGAAAGCCTTTGAGGAACTTAATGAAAAATGGCAGAGCGGTAAAATTAAAGGAAGGGAGGAGGATGCGCCTTAAATTAAAGGTTCTAATTTATCCTACATTTGCAACCTGAATTTTTTATCCATGAGCACAATAACACAAAATGTTTTAAGCACAATTAAGATGGTACATAATTTTAACGGGGGGCCTTCTGTTCTTCCCAAAGTTGTTTTTGAAGAAGCATCCGGGGCTGTATTGAACTATAATAATACAGGCTTATCCATATTGGAAATGGGCCATCGAACCAAAGAATTTCAGGCCATAATGGATGAGGCCAGATCACTGGTAAGGGAACTAATGGATCTTGACAATGATCACGAAGTTTTGTTTTTGCATGGAGGCGCCTCAACCCAGTTTATGCAGGTGCCCATGAACCTGTTGAATGAAAATGAAACTGCAGCCTATGGTGATACAGGAGTATGGAGTTCCAAGGCGATTAAGGAAGCAAAACTTTTTGGGAATGTTGAAATCGCCTGCAGTTCAAAAGAGGGTGGATATAATTTTATTCCAAAAGATTTTGCAGTTCCCAATGATGCAAAATATTTTCATATTACCACTAATAATACTATTTATGGTACACAATGGCAATCAATTCCTAATATAAGTGTTCCATTGGTAGCAGATATGTGCAGTGACATTTTCAGCAGGCAACGGGATTTCAATTCATTCGGACTTATATATGCCGGGGCACAAAAAAATATGGGGCCGGCGGGTGTAAATCTTGTTGTGGTGGATAAAAATATTTTAGGGAAAGTAAAGCGTGCACTGCCTACAATTATGGACTACCGCAATCATATAAAAGAGGGAAGTATGCTCAATACCCCTCCCGTGTTTGCTGTATACGTTTCTTTACTTACGCTACGGTGGTTAAAGGAATCGGGGGGTATTGATGCTATAGAAAAAATAAATAATGAAAAAGCTGAAATGCTTTATAATGCTATTGATAGAAGCGCTCTTTTCAGATCAACGGCAGTAAAAGAAGACAGGAGTAAAATGAATGTGTGCTTTGTTATGAACGATCCTGCCCTGGAAAAGCAGTTTCTTGAATTTGCAGAACAACACCAGGTATACGGAATCAAAGGGCATAGATCTGTAGGCGGTTTCAGGGCATCTATCTACAATGCGATGCCAATAAGTAGCGTTATATATCTTATGGATTTAATGGATGAATTTGAGAAGAAATTTATATAAATCGATTAGAAATTCATTACAATATGATTGTATATATTTGCAATCCTTGCAAAAATTATAAGACCATTAGGCTACAATTAATAACCACATGATTTCCATTTCTCCGTTTAGAGCATTAAGACCTGAGCCACAATTTGCAAAACAAGTCGCCTCGCGACCATATGATGTACTGAACAGCAAAGAAGCAAAAGTGGAAGCCCAGGGGAATCCATTTTCGTTTTTACATATCACCAAAAGTGAGATTGACCTTCCAGCAAATATTGATGTGCATAGTAAAGAAGTGTATTTTAAAGCGAAAGAAAATCTCGATGCGTTTATGAGCCGTCATGTACTGTTCTCTGAGAGCAAGCCCTGCTATTATATTTATAAATTGGTGATGAATGGGAAAAGCCAGACGGGCCTGGTATGTTGCAGTTCTGTAAATGATTATGAGGAAGGGCTTATCAGGAAACATGAGCTTACAAGACCGGATAAAGAACAGGATCGCATCAATCATATTAAAACCACATGTGCACAAACAGGTAATGTATTCCTTGCTTACAGGGATGTAAGCGAAGTTAATGAAATTATTGAAAAATGGAAGGCCGGGAAGAGCCCCGTTTATGATTTTATTGCAGAAGATAATGTTCAACATTCCGTGTGGGTTATAAGCAACGAAAAAATAATTGACAGGATTACAGAATTGTTTAAAATGAAAGTTCCATGTACCTATATTGCCGACGGGCATCACCGTGCTGCTTCGGCGGCTAAAGTAAAATACCAGTTATCAGATACTGAGGAAGCAGGGCATTTTCTTACGACTTTATTTCCCGCAGAGCAATTGCATATTATGGAGTACAACAGGGTAGTAACTGATTTAAACGGGTTATCTACACAAGAACTTTTAGACAGGATCAATAAAAATTTTTCTATTGAAAATTTAACCGAAGCTTACGCGCCTGAAGACATTCATAATTTTGGAATGTATCTCGACGGAGAATGGTATAAGCTCACCGCTTTGGATGGTACCTTTTCAACAGATCCTATTGGAATACTCGACATTACTATATTGCAAAATAACCTGCTTGAACCCATACTGGGCATTAAAGACCAGCGTACTGATACAAGGATTGATTTTATCGGAGGCATAAGGGGCCTCCGGGAACTGGAGAAAAAAGTGAACAGCGGGGAAATGAAAGTCGCTTTCAGTTTGTACCCCGTAAGCATCCAGCAACTATTTGACATTGCCGACAGTAGCAATATAATGCCTCCGAAAAGTACATGGTTTGAGCCCAAATTGAGAGACGGGTTGCTTACACACCTTCTTTCCTGAACAAACTAATTCCAGGCAGGCCCTCAATTGTTTTTTTCAGAAAATTCGGGCGTGAAACTATTTTTTATCTTTACCTAATGAAAAAAATCCCGCTGGCATCCTGCTTTTGTTTTTTGTCGATATTCGCATTCTCCCAATCTGACGATGTTGAAAAGCTCCATGAAAATGCAAAAGCGTTTATGCGGCAGGGTGATTATGCCAATGCTTCCCTTATTTTAACCAGGGCGCTCGGACAGGCACCGGATAATATAGAAATTGCCAAGGACCTCGCTTATGATTATTATCTCCAAAAGGAAAATGAAAAAGCGCTGGAAACTATTAAGCCTTTATTGGAAAAGGATAATGCTGATGACCAGACCTACCAGATAGGTGGCACAATTTACAGGGCTATGGGCCAGCAAAAAGATGCCGAAAAATTATATAAAAAAGCAATTAAAAGTTTTCCTAAAAGTGGTACACTATACAATGATTATGGAGAAATGCTTTGGAGCAAACAGGATTTCGGTGCAATAAAACAATGGGAGAAAGGCATTGAAGAGGATCCTTCTTATGGAGGCAACTATTATAATGCAAGCAAGTATTATTTTCTCACAGCCGATAAAATCTGGTGTGTTATCTATGGAGAGATCTTTGTAAATATTGAATCCTTTACATCCCGTACGGCAGAAATAAAAAATATTGTATTAGATGGATATAAAAAGCTTTTTGCCGAAACCAACCTGCTTTCAAATGTAAAAGATAAAAACAATTTTGAAGTGGCTTATTTAACCACTATGAATAAACAAAACAGTGTTGTTATAAACGGGTTAAATGCAGAAACGCTTACCATGATAAGAACAAGATTTATTCTTGATTGGGATCAAACTTATGCAAAAAAATTTCCATTCAGGCTTTTTGAACAGCAGGAACAATATTTAGAGGAGGGTTTGTTTCCCGCATACAATCAATGGATTTTTGGAGCGACTCAAAACCTGGCCAATTATCAAAGCTGGATAAGCACACACGCCGGGGAATATGAGGGGTTCACTAAATTTCAACAGGGCAGGATTTTTAAAATTCCTGATGGACAGTTCTATCATTGATTGTCATTTTTTCCATTACTGGCTGGTAGGGTATTTGATGGCATAACAGTAATATAATATGCATAAACGCTGCATTTTATATCTGTTTATTTGTTTAATTTAGGATTTTGCAGTTCACTTGGATAAGGCATTATAGATTTTGCCTGTGATAAAAATTTTAAGATATGACTGAGCCCACACGATTGTTTGATTGCCTTGAAATGCATTTACAGGGCTCTGCTTCCCACACAATGCTGGCTGCCAAAGAGAATGGTAACTGGAAAGAATACACTACGGGGGAAGTTGCCAAAATTGTAGACAGGTTAAGCGCAGGCTTATTGCACATGGGTATTGGCAAAGGAGATGATACGGCTGAAGGGCGGGACAAAATTGCAGTAATTTCCAAAAACCGCCCCGAGTGGCTGATACTGGATCTTGCTGTTCAGAAAATCGGGGCGGTACTTACTCCTGTATATCCTACCATCAATGTAAGTGAGCTTGAATTTGTTTTAAATGATGCCGCTGTAAAAATCGTGTTTGTAAATGATCTTGATTTATTTAATAAGGTAAGCGGGATTAAGCCCAATCTTCCCAGCCTGGTGGAAATTTATTCTTTCGATAAAATGGAAAATATACATCACTGGAAAGAAATTTTATCTTATGCAAATGACGATCTCATCTCGCAGGTAAAGTCTATTTCAGATAAAATTAAATATGAGGACCTTGCTACAATAATTTATACTTCGGGCACAACCGGAAAACCAAAAGGTGTAATGTTGTCGCATAAAAATATACTTAGTAATGTACTGGACAGCATGCCCTGTTTTCCTCCCGGAGAAAACATGAAGGCTCTTAGCTTTTTGCCACTCAATCATATTTTTGAGCGTATGGTAAGCTATCTTTATTTCTTCAGGGGCACTTCTATTTATTTTGCTGAAAGCCTGGAAAAAATTGGCGACAATTTGAGGGAAGTAAAACCGCAAATGTTTACAACCGTACCCTATCTCCTGGAGAAAGTTTATGAAAGAATCATGCAAAACGGGAAGGGGTTACAGGGAATAAAAAGAAAATTATTCTTCTGGGCGCACGACCTTGCTACAAAATTTGAAATAAATAAGAGCCAGGGATTTCTGTACAACCTGCAGCTTTCAATTGCCAATAAGATCATTTTTAATAAATGGAGAGAAGCGCTTGGCGGTGAAGTAAAATGCATTGTAAGCGGGGGGGCCGCCTGCCAGGTAAGGTTAATAAGGATCTTTACAGCCGTTAAAATTATTATAATGGAAGGTTACGGCTTAACAGAAACCTCGCCGGTTATAAGTGTCAACCGTTATGAAGAAGCGGGGCGAATGTTTGGAAGTGTAGGCCCTTTAATAAGAAATGTACAGGTCAAAATCGCTGATGACGGGGAAATTTTGTGTAAAGGTCCCAACGTAATGATAGGATATTATAAACATCCTGATCTTACTGCAGATTCAATGGAAGATGGCTGGTACAAGACAGGCGATATTGGGATGATGATAGATAATAAATTTCTCATAATAACTGATCGTAAAAAGGAAATGTTTAAAACGAGTGGAGGTAAATATGTCGCGCCGGTTGCGATTGAAAATAAGCTAAAAGAATCACCCTACATACAAAATATAATGATAACCGGTGCCGGGGAAAAATATACAGGTGCTTTAATAACGCCTTCGTTTAACAATTTAAAACAATGGGCTAAAGAGAATAATATTGAATACACTGTCAGTGAAGAGATGCTAAAAAATCCGCAGGTACAGGAATTGTATAAGAATGAAGTGGAGCATTATAACCAGCAATTCAATCGCGTCGAGCAAATCAAAAAATTTGAGTTGCTGCCGTTCGAATGGAGCGTCGAAACCGGTGAAATGACTCCCAAATTAAGCCTTAAAAGAAAAGTGATTATGGAAAAATATAAAGACGCGGTGAAGAGAATTCATGAGTAGCAAGTTGTGATGGTCAAAAAGTCAATTGTCATTAGTCAATTGTCAATGGGTCAGTAAGCGATTGTGATGCGCCAAAAATGAGTTATTGATCAATGACCAATGACCGTTAGTCCTGGAAAATCTGTTGTTCATCTCTTTCCTCAACCGAAATTTTTCTTATGAAATCATCATAACCGTCATCACCATGATCGCTGTAAACTCCATATGCATCCATACTGTAGCCGATAAGCCCATCGTTGGCTTCTATTAAATAAATGATTGAAGAATCAGAAGGGTCAGAATCACCTTCAAAACGATAGGTGCGAATAATTTTCAAGTCTTCGGCACTATAATATTTATTGTTGCCGGGCGTAAATCCTTCCGGCGTCATACGAAATTCGTTATCATGTTTTTTAACGCGCAATTTTTCTAAAACGGAAGTTACGGTTGTCATTGGAATTTTTTGATCGGTCATATCATTACATTTAATCGTTAGATTTAATAGTATAGTCACGGGCAAATTCTATACCCTTTTTATAAAGAAATAAGGGAGAGGTTGACAAGCGAGGATTAAAGTGACTGGTAAATTTTTATCTTATTATAAAGTGTTTTCCGGTCTATCTTTAAAATTTCTGCGGCACGGGTTTTATTAAAATTCACCTCTTTAAGCACATTCATGATAGTATCGTATTCTGCTTTTGCAGCAGCATCTTTAAGATCCAGGTCTTTTGTGATCACCTGTTCATTTGGATTTGATGACCTGGCAAATGTTTCATAGGATTGTTGCTGGGTATTAGCATTGGTAATTTCCCATGGCAATACCCTGGAATTAATTTTACCGGAGGGCGTAAGTAATACTGCACGCCTTACTACATTCCTGAATTCTCTTAGATTTCCCGGCCATTTATAATTGACAAACATCTCCAAAACATCATCTTCATAGCCTTCAATATTTTTACTAAGTTCCTGGTTGGTTTTATCGAGAAAGAAATCTGCAAATAGCGGGATGTCACCCTTTCTTTCACGCAAAGGTGGAAGATTAATCGAAAATTCATTGAACCGGTGATATAAATCTTCCCTGAATTTGCCCTTTTTATATGCCTCCTGCAGATTTTCATTCGAAGCAACAATAATTCTTACATCCACGTCCATTTCTTTGGTACCGCCTACTCTTTTAAATTTTCTTTCCTGTATTACCCGCAATAGCGCCGCCTGAATTTCAGGAGAAAGATTTACCACTTCATCGAGGAATAATGTGCCGCCGTTGGCGAGCTCAAAATGACCTTCTTTGTCAGTAATAGCTCCCGTGAAAGCTCCTTTTACATGGCCAAACAGTTCACTGCCTGCAAGTTCCTTTGAAAGTGTTCCACAATCCATTGCTATAAAAGGCTTGTTCCTCCTGTTTCCTGTTTCATGGATGGTTTTTGCAATAACTTCCTTTCCTGTACCACTTTCACCGTACAAAATGATGCTGTAATTGGTTCCTGCAACTATTTCAATCTGTTTATATACCTGCGCGGTTTCGCCTTCCTGACCTACCAGGAATTCCTTATTTGCCGAGATAACATACTGTCTCTTATTTTTTGGAACCTTTGCATTTACGGAAGGGGTAATATGTTCGGTGGAGGGAGCAGCCAATGCTTTTTCAATAACATTGATCACTTCATCGGGAATGAGGGGCTTGGTTATATAATCAAAAGCGCCCAATTTAATAACATCTACCGCGGTTTTGATATCAGAATAACCGGTAATGATAATAACAATGGTTTCTGGTTTAATCTCTTTTATTTTCAGTAGAACATCCTTGCCATCTTTGTCCCCAAGCCTGAAGTCGCAAAGAACAATGTCAAAAGATTCTTCACTAAACCTGGCAAGGCCCTTTGATCCATTATGAGCCACCTCGGGTTCAAATCCCTTTTTATAAAGAAAGCGGCTTAATAAAGCACACATATCAAGGTCGTCATCAATAATTAGAATTTTTTTCTTCATTTCAGTTTTACGAGCTTTAGCAATTGCAAAGTTAACTTAAATCTTTGTTTTTAAGATGTGGCTCCGCCACCTGTTTTTCTTCAGTCATAACCCACTCTGCATATTCGTTCGGCTGGATCTTTCTACCATATAAGTTGGCATGCACTTTTGTAAACTCAGCACCCAGGTACAAAATTATTGAACTATAGTATACCCATAACATAATGATAATAATCGAGCCTGCCGCCCCGTATAATGTGGTAAGATTGCTTTTCCCCAGGTAGAACCCTATGGCAAGTTTCCCCAATGTAAAAAATACAGCAGTAATGAAACCGCCAAAAAGAACATCTTTCCACCTGATTTTAGCATCTGGCAATATCTTGAACATAAGAGAAAATAAAAATGAAGATACAAGAAAAGAGAGAATTGCATCCGTAGTTTCAATAAAGTAAACATTAAAATTATGAATATACCTGTCTAAAAAATTACCAAAAGATGAAATAACTACATTTAAGATCAGCGAAACTATTATTATAAAACAAATGCTGAGAATCAATGAAAACGAAAGAAGCCGGGTTAAAATCAGCTTCCACCAGGTTTTTTTGGTTTTAATTCTTAGTCCCCAGATTTTATTAAGGGAATCCTGTATTTCCCCAAATATTGTTGTAGCACCGATAAATAAAACGACTATGCTTATTACACTTGCGAAAAAATTATTTCCCGTAAGATGAATTTTTTTAATAGTGTCCTGTATTTGTACAGCGGCTATACTTCCAACCAACCCTTTTAACTGGTCATATACCTCTCCCTTAACAGCCTCTTTCCCAAAGAAAATTCCGGAAAGCGTGGTTATAATAACCAGTAGAGGTGCAATCGAAAAAACAGTGTAATAAGCAAGGGAGGCGCTGTATTTTAAAATATTATCAGCAGAAAATTCTTTAAATACCTGCCGGGTATATGAAAAAATGTTACGTAATCTTTTCTTCATCCTTATTTTCAGGTTAATTGCAGGTTTACGCATAAAGTTAAAAAAAAGAATGAAGCATCTGAAAAAGATACGATCTTTTTTAAATAGGGTATTGGAAATCAATTTTTTACTTAAACACCTACACCCAGCTACGCATGTAATTCCTCAAAAGAATTTTAAAATGGATAAAATCCTTTACTGGCAGGTAAATTGCCCACCTGTTCTGTAGGAAAGCCGGTATTTTAATAAAATTCCGGATAATTAAATAAGGTGCAACAGCGAAATAAGGCTATATACGAAAACGCAATGATAATAGAAGATGAAAGAGATCTTTGTTACTTGTTGGCAATTGTACTTAAGCAAAATAATGTTCCATCTGCCTGTGTATATTCTATTAAGGAGGCCCGCGAGAATATAAAAAAAATAAAGCCATCAATAATATTCCTCGATAATCATCTTCCTGACGGGATTGGATCTGATTTCATACCGCAAGCCAAAGAAATATATCCTGCTGCAAAAATTATAATAATAACAGCTCATGATTCTCCTGCCGAAATAGATGAAGCTTTTCATAAAGGGGCAGATTATTTTATCAGTAAACCGTTTAACTCTTCTTCAATCAAAACAACGCTTGAATCTGTGAACACAAAAAAGCAAGATATTTATTCTCATATGTAGAGCAATTTCCCCAACTTTTTCATTTTTTTTTTAAGACAAAATAAATTATATTAAATTTTACAGAAGGCACGCCACTTTGAGTAAAAAAAAAAATTGGCAGACTTTTATCTTATATATTTACGAATTGTATCAATTTTATTTTTAACCTAAATTTTTTTTGACATGGGAAACTTATTATACGTTGTCGCAGTAATTCTGGTAATTATCTGGGCTATAAGCTTTTTAGGTGGTTATTATACCGGCGGCCTTATTCATATTCTTTTAGTGATTGCCATCATAGCAATTTTATTGAAGGTGATTAACCGGGCGGCTTGATTTTTTAACCAATAAAAATCTTATTATGGAAAGCTGGAAATTAAAATTACAAGGTAACTGGAATGAAACAAAAGGAAAAATGAAACAGGCCTATGCAGATCTTACTGATGATGATTTAAAACACGATGAAGGAAAGGATGATGAATTTATTGGAAAGATGCAGCAAAAGCTTGGAAAAACAAAAGACGAAGTAATTAAATGGATAGAGAATCTGTAAATTAAGTGCGTTCTTCCAAAATTAATCCCCTCATTCATTAAATTGCATGAGGGTTTTTATTTTAAACATATGATGACGAATTACAACCAGTTACCATTTTATGTGAAGCTTGGATTTAAATTCCTGGTTATTTTTTTTATTTGTTTTTTTATCAATGTTTCCCAAACTATCCTGATCCCTTTTGCCTTTGCCTGTCTTCTCGCAGTTTTACTTATGCCGCTTGTAAATTTTTTTGAATTAAAAAAATTTACAAAAATTCCTTCCATTGCAATTTCAATGATTCTTGCCACAAGTTTTATTGCGGGGATCATCTATTTCCTGAGCACCCAGATTTCAAACTTCATGCAGGACATCCCATCCATTAAGGCACACCTGACAGACCACTTTATATCGTTACAAAACTGGGTCAAAGAAAAATTCCATGTTTCGTTTGAACAGCAAAATGAATATTTGAATGAACAGGCAAATAAATTAAAAGAAACGGGCACCGGGTATATAAGCCACACTTTTTTCTCAATAACTGAGGCGATCATGTTATTGATACTGATGCCGATTTATACTTTCCTTTTATTATTTTACCGGGATCATATCCGTAAATTTTTGTATGCTGTTTTTAAGCAGGAGTACACCCCCGGGGTACACAATGTTATCTCAAAAACAAAGCTTATGATTCGCAGCTATATGGTAGGGCTCCTGATTGAAATGGGTATAGTAGCTGCAGGCAATTCTATTGGCCTGGTACTACTGGGTGTAAAATATGCCATCTTTTTTGGCGTGATGGCTGCGGTTTTAAATCTAATACCATATATAGGCATGTTTACGGCAACACTGTTTACAGTACTCGTTACGTTAACCACTACCGATAACACAAGCGACGTTATATGGATTGTTGTTATATTCTACAGCATTCATATTGTGGATGTAAATTTTTTAATGCCTAAAATAGTCGCCTCACGGTTAAGGATAAACGCTTTAATTTCAATTTTGGGTGTGGTGATCGGAGGCTCCTTAACCGGTATATCCGGGCTTTTCTTATCAATACCTGCTATTGCATTTTTTAAAATAATCTGCGATGAGGTTGATGAATTAAAACCATGGGGAATGCTTATGGGTGATGAGACCACCTATACAAAACAGTCGGGGCTTTATAAAAAACTGCACCGGGTCTCGATAAAGCAAGCGGCGAAACTTCGCCGGAACCGCTGAGGTTTCTTCAAAAAAAAAATCAAAACTTTTCTGAATGGAATAGGAAAGGTTGCTATAAATTTTGATTACTATACTCAATAAATTTTCAGGCGAAGTCAAAAGAAATAGTAAATGAAGTACCTAAGCCTGGTTTACTTTCGGCGCTTATGTTTGCGTTATGACTAAGAATAATGTTCTGGGTATTGGTAAGCCCCAGGCCTGTGCCTTTTTCTTTTGTGGTAAAATAGGGTTCAAATAATCTTCCTACATCGCCTTTAGTCATGCCCTTCCCGGTATCGGTGATTATTGCGATGCACCTGTTATTTTTAGTTTGAGTTATAACATGCAGCGTACCATGTTCACTCATTGCTTCTATTGCATTGACAATAATATTTAAAAAAGCAATTTTTATTTTTTCCGTATCAACCAGAATGTGACAAATGTCGGTTTCATAATTTTTTGTAACTTTTATTTGCTTCAATTTTATCCTGTCTTCCGCCAGTTCAAGACTGCTGTCGAGTAAATCGTTTATGGAAGATTTTATAAAATCAAGTTCGCTGGTCCTGGTAGAGTTTAAAAGATCACTTATTAACTGGTTTATTCTATTGGAATTTCGTGAAATCATTTCAAACAATAAATTAATATCCTCACTTGATTCTATTTCGCTGCGTAGTTGTTCAGTCGCCAGATTTATGTTGGTTAATGGATTTCTTACTTCGTGTGCAATGGTTCGGGAAATCCTTCCGGTTACTGCAAATTTTTCAAGATTTCTCAATTCAATAAGCTCGAGGTTCAAAGCAGCAAGCTCATCAACTCTCATTTCCAACTGTTCCCGAAAAGCAATAGCTTTTTTGCTTGCTTCCTTTTTTGCTTTATTTTCCTTATTAAAAGTGAGTATGGAGTAAAAAGTTAGCAGGATGGCCATAATGAGGGAGATGATATTCACCGCTTTAATTGTGTCTGAATATTTCGTAACCCGTTGAAACCGGTTTGCCAGTAATTTCCTTTCTTCATCCTGCATTTCGTGTACAAAATTTACAACCCGGATCATTCTTAATACTCCTTCCTTACTATTTTGTACCAGGTTGCCTGAAATCGTATGTGTTGAATCGAAAGTGGAAATACCTTGTTCAAGCAAGGAAAATTTGGAGCCTATGAGGCCTTTAAGGGAATCCAGGTTGGTTTGCTGCAGAGGATTATCTGCCGTAACTAATTTCAGCCTTTTAAAAGTAGAATCAGCATTATTGCGGCTGTTGTAATATTGCGAAGAAAAATTTTTCTTATTATTAAGAATGTAACCACTAACTGCAGATTCTCCTTCGATTACAAAGCTTTTCACATTGTCAAGATCGTGGATCACTTCATTGGTATGGTTCACAAGGTGTTCCTGTTTCATTAAATTCTGCGCAGAAATATATGAAACTATATAAGAGATCAATAAAAGTATAAATGCAGCAAGATAACCCCATCTTATACGGTCAGCAATTTTATCAACGATATTTTTGATCATATGACTGTTGGGGGGGTTCTTAGTAAGTTCATAAAAGTACTGATGTTTGTAATAATTTATTGTTACTCAAATCAAAACATTTAACAGCATGATTTAAATGACAATTGAACACGTAACTATGGAATGTACTATGAATGCATAAAGTTCCCTGGACATAAGCCATAAGGATTTTAGCAAAAAAGAGAATCAAATTCCCGCACAGGGCGGGCATAAAAAACGGAAAATCTTCTAACGCTTTTTATTTTTTTCCGGCTTTACTTATAAGCCAGAAGATTAGGGCGACAACTACAACTACCCCCAGTACGCCAACCCACACCCCAGCCTTAAAAATATCTGCGATAGCCTGGCAACTACTAAATGAAACAGCCATTACAAGCATAAAAATCAATGCGGTCTTTAAATTGAATTTGTTCATAATAAATTGATTTGATTGGTTTATTTTGTTGGGTAATTTTCTAAGTCTTATTAATATTTCGAGAGTTTTATTATGAAATAAAATATAATTTTTTTTACATTTGCCGTTTAAATAAATATGTAGCATTTAAATTTAAGTAATTCCTAAAATATTATGCCAGAAACTAAATATATATTTAAATATGTATAATATAAAATATTAAGTTATTTAATTATAATTTGTGCCACAACAATATACACGTTTCAAAAACTTCCTCAGTATGGGAAAAAATTTACTCAGGAACGAAGGTTAAAACAAGCATAAAACTGTGAAGGCCGGTTTGGCTAAAACTCTTTACCAGTCTGCTTTAGAATATCTTTTATATAAAATACTATTTGTTGGCAGTATATTTTATGTATATTCTGAAATAATTTTTTTTAAAATTTAAAACTTAAAACTATGGGTTCAGGAAAAGTATTAGCAAGTGTACTGGCTGGCGCCGCAGCGGGTGCAATATTAGGCATTTTATTCGCTCCCGATAAAGGCACAGAAACCAGAAGGAAAATTGCAGAAAAAGGTTCTGACTTTGCCGGAACAGTAAAAGATAAGTACAGCGAGTATGCTGATGTTATATCTGATAAATATGATGCTGCAAAGGAAAAATTGTCCGGGCTTGTATCAGAAGGAAAAGATATGGGAAAAGACCTCGTAAACCAGGCAAAGGACAAGGCGAATGCGATGAAAAGTGATGTGAGAAATTCAGGAGATGCGAGAAGTTCAATGAACTCCTAATCCCGTCTTTATTTCATGAATATTACAGGTCCGGTGATAAATGATAAAATAAATGGAAAATAAACCTACCAACTTGGAAGAGTTGTTTGAAAAATTAAAAGAGTACGCCGATACAAGAATTGATTTGCTCAAGCTGAAAAGTATACAGAAAGTTTCTGGTTTTACATCATCCGTACTAACAGGGCTAATTTTGTTGGTTATTTTAAGTACGGTTTTACTTTGTATTACCATAGGTCTTGCATTGTTGATAGGATGGTGGATTGGTATAACTTATTTAGGTTTTTTTATTGTAGCCGGTATTTATATTATCATCGGGCTTGTATTATATTCACAGCGCGGAAAACTTTTTAAAATACCAATAAGTAATAGTTTAATAAAAAAATTGATCGATTGAAGAAGCCTTAAATGTCATGAAATGAATAATGAAGAAATTGCCGAAGGAAAGTTAGAAAAGATAGCCAATACAACGGACCTTGAGGTGGCTATAAAGAGACTGGAAAGAAAAAAGGCATTGATGGAAGAGGATCTGAAAGACCATGTTCATATTGTTCTTGAAAGCCTGAAGCCGACAAATATTTTAAGGCATACAATTCATGAAGTTCAGGAATCGACTGAGCTAAAACATAATCTTTTAAAGGTGGCTATCGGGCTGGGAGCCGGTTATTTTTCAAGAAAGCTTATAATAGGAAAATCTGCCGGCCTGGTTAAAAAGGCTCTGGGGACAGCCCTTCAATATGGCATTACCAATTTTGTCGCTAAAAAGAGTGATAAAGAAAAAAATGACAGAGAAGATACTTCTCGTCCCCGTAGGAAGAAAAATCTTTTTAAAAGGATTCTTTCCATTTAATTAGCATATTAACCCATTTTTTTCAGGCATTTTTGAAGATCAATTCCTTTTCCCAGGGTTCCTTTAAAAATATCTCCGATTTTTTTTACCCTTTGCACGGTGTTGTGAATAGTGAATTCCCGGGGCGTTAATCCATTTTTTATTTCTTTCCATTGTAACGGGGTAGATACGGTGGCTCCGGTCTTCGGACGAAGGCTGTAAACAGAAGCAATTGTCTGCCCCTTCCTGTTTTGAAGATAGTCCATATAAATATGTTGGTTACCGCGCTTCTGAAGATTTCTTTCCAAAGTTGTAAAATCTTTTAGTTCTTCATGAGCCATCATGCAAACGATGTATGCAAAATCTTTAACCTGTTCATAAGTATATTTTTTTGCGGTAGGTACATAAACATGCAGCCCTGTTGAACCCGATGTTTTACAAAATGATACGGCCCCAGCCTTATCAAGAACCTGCTTTACCACATTCGCCGCTTCTATCACCTGGTTAAAAGTATTTTTTTCGGAAGGATCTATATCAATGATCAGGTAATCGGGCATATCCAAAGATCCGATAGTTGAATGCCATGGATTAATTTCAATACATCCCAGGTTGTTAAGATAAGTGAGCGTAGGTTTGTTGTCACATATTACATAATCTATTTCTTTATTGGTCGATTCAGAGAAAACCTTTTGCCGTGTTACAAAAGAAGGAGCGTGCTCACCGGCGTCTTTTTGAAAAAAACCTTTACTGTGTATGCCATTGGGATTTCTTAAAAGCGATTCAGGCCTTCCCTTTAAATAAGGTAGGATGTATTCTGCCATGGAAATATAATAGTTGACGACGTCCCCCTTTGTGACACCATCTTCAGGGAAAAAAACTTTGTTGAGATTGGTCACTTTTATTTTTGCTTTGCCGAAAGTGAAAGTCTTGTCAGTTTCGCCGGCATCTTTTTTAGTCGCAGTTTTCTCTTTTTGAGGTTTAATGTTTGCCATATTTATTTCATTTATGTTTTTATCCTCACGAAGGTGCAAATACACAGGATGCCGCAGTTTTCCATCAGCGGTAATTTCTGAATATTTTACTTCACAGATTAGTTGTGGCTTTACCCAGGTTACCGGCATATTGGTCTTGACTTTTTCATTGAAGGGAGATTTTTCCTGAATCAAAGGCTGCAATGTTTTATACATCTCCTTCAGGGTGGTATCATTAAATCCTGTACCGGTATGTCCGATATATTTTAGTTCTTTGCCGTTTTTGACAGCAAGAATTAAAGCCCCGAAAAATTTTCTTCCGCCTGCGGGTTGCGTGTACCCGGCAATGATAGCTTCCTGTGTTTTATGGTGCTTGATCTTAAGCCATTCGCTGGTTCGTTTTCCGGGATAATATTGTGATTTGATTTTTTTAGCTATAATACCCTCAAGTTTTTTTTCTTTTGAAACATTGAAAAAAGATTTTCCATATTCCAGGATGTGATCAGAATATTTAATCACTTCATTTTTTGGGATAATTTTTTGGAGTAACTCTTTTCTTTCCAAAAGAGACAGGCCTGTGGTATCATGCCCATTCAGCTTAAGTAAATCAAAAATATAATATTGGATAGGGCGGTCTTTGTATTCCCGGTAATGTTGAAGAAGTTGGAAATCCGGTTGTCCTTCGTCGTTAAGAACAACAATTTCTCCATCTATGATAGCATCTTGTTTTATATTTTTTAATTGATCTGCTACTACAGGATAAGCGGGTAAAAAATTTAACCCGTTTCGTGAGTAAAGTAAAATGTCGTTATGATTTTTTTCAGTAATAGCCCGGTAACCGTCCCATTTTATTTCGAAAAGCCAATCTTTATTGTCAAATGAATTTTCAGTTTCACCTGCAAGCATGGGTTTTATAAACCGGTCAAGTTTTCTTTCCTGCTTTATGTATTGTTGATCTGATTTTCTTTTCTCTTTCAGAGGTGATTGAACTAAACTTTTTTTTTAACCGGCTTTTTATTTTCCTCAAGCCATTTATTGATTGGGGAATTTTCAGGAGTTTCCTCCTCACTATTGTAAGCGGTATCTACCGCATAATCATCGTTGTGTTTTATAAGTAACCAGCTATTATCTTCATTCCCTTTCAGTTTAACCAATGCAAACTCACCTTTCAGTTTTTTACCAAATAAGTGAAATTTTAAGTTACCTGTTTTAAGCCCGGCTTTCAGTTTTTTTTCTGCTGTTTCTTTTGAAGAATTATCAATATCAGCATACGTGCCGTTGTCCCAGATTTCTACAATGCCCGCACCATAATTACCTTCAGGAATGACACCTTTAAAGTTTTTATAATCATAAGGATGATCTTCCACCATCATTGCGAGGCGCTTATCCGCCGGGTTTAATGAAGGGCCTTTGGGAACTGCCCAGCTCTTGAGAACTCCATTCATTTCCAGCCTGAAGTCATAATGAAGACGGGAAGCTTTATGTCTTTGTACAACGAATTCAAGTCTTGATGCAGATTTTTTTAATTTACCTGATGGTTCAGAAGTCTCTTTAAAATTTCTTTTTTTATTATATAGTGTAAGTGCCATATCAGGAAGCTTTTTTACGTTTTACGTCGAGGCTTGCTTTTAGTTGTTCCATAAGGTCCTTTGTTTTACTATGAACAACCCTCAATTCAGGAACTTTAATTTTTTTACCGCCTGCCTTAGCCTTTATAAGTTTTAAAAGCTCTGCATTATAGGTGTCTTTATATTTTGAAATATCAAATTTCGCAGTTAATTGATCAATGAGGGTTATGGCCATTTTAAGCTCCGCCGGTTTTACTTCAGTATTTTTAGGGAGTGCCAGGTCATCCGTGGCTCTTATTTCCTCTTCAAATCTTATTCTGTTTAAGACAATTACATCTTTGTCGGGCCTTAAAATGGCAAGGCTCTCCTTACTTCTCATTACAAAACTGGCTACTCCTACTTTTTTTGTTTTCAATAAGGCCTGCCTTAGTAATTCATAAGGCCTGGTTCCTGATTTATCGGGCTCAAGGTAATACGGGGTTTCATAATACATGCTGCTGATCTCTTCTTCTTTTACAAAGTCTGAGATTTCAATTGTTTTTGTTTTTTTTGCGCTGGCAGCTTCAAAATCCTTATCATCAAGAATTACATAATCATTATTAAGCTTATAGCCTTTAACGATATTTTCCCACTTCACTTCTTTACCTGTTTTTTCGTTGATTCTCATAAACCTGATATTGGAATGGTCTTTTTTATCCAGCATGTCAAGGTCAAGATTGCTTGTTTCAGTTGCGCTGTACAATTTTACGGGAATATTTACCAGGCCGAAACCTATTGCACCCGTCCATATTGATCTCATAATAAATGGTTTTAGTTATATATGTAGAAAAATTTGTGCCTCTTTGAAAAACTTGTGCCAGCAGGTATTTTTCAAAATAAAACCCATTTCAAAGATAGTAATGAGGAATAAATTCTACAAGCGGGGTAATTAAATCAAAAATGAGAAATAAGAAATCAGAAATCAGAAAGTTGATGCATTCCTCATCCCTTATTATTAATTTCTTATTTCTTATTTGCCCTGACAGCCGGTGGTTCTTTCCCGGTTGACAATAATAATACAGGGAGTAAAATAAGGTTCGTTAAGGTAGCTGTTAACAGCGTAATAGAAGTGAGCCAGCCCAATGATTGCGTGCCGCCAAAACCACTAAAACAAAAAATCACAAAACCCGCAATCAAAACAAGGGATGTATACACAATACTAAGCCCTGTATGCCTGATCGTTTCTGAGACGGTTGTTTTGATATTGAAATTATGGGAAGCAAGTTCCTGTTTATAATTTACCAGGAATCGTATGGTAACATCGATGGCGATCCCAAGCGCTACACTAAAGATGAGTACCGTAGATGGTTTCAGCCTCACACCCGTCCAGCCCATAATGCCTGCTGTTACTATTAAAGGAATGACATTAGGTATCAATGAACAAACCAGGATTCTCACGGACCTGAATAAATACAGCATGCAAAAAGCAATAAATAAAAATGCGTATAAGAGGCTTTCTTTCAGCCCGTTTATAATAAAATTACTTCCTTCCAAAAAAGTAATAGTAGTGCCCGTAAGTGTTATTTTAAATTTTGAAGTGTCAAAAAGTTCATTAGCCCTTTTACTGATACCGTCAAGAATTACAGGAAGCCTTTTGGTTCCCACATCTGCCATATTAATGCTGATGCGTGCATTTTCTTTTGCAGTATCTATAAAGCTTGTCAACAACTTTGACAGGTTATTTTTTCCACTGTCATTTCCAGGTTTTAAATATTCGCCTACAAGTGCTAAATCAAATGAATTGGGAAGCGAATAATCGGCAGAGTCTCCTTCATAAAATCCCTGTTTTACAAATTTAATTCCTTCGGCAATTGAAAGGGGCCTGGCCATTTCTTTTTGCGCGGTAATGTAGGCTGAAAGAGAATCAATTTTTTCAAGTACGGGTAAAATGCGGGCACCGGCAAGGTAATGCCTCTTTTTTGTATCGATGACTATTTCAAGAGGCATTACCCCATTAAAATTTCTCTCAAAAAATTTAAGATCGGTATAGATTTTATCAGTTTGAGGCAGGTCATCAACTATAAAACCTTCAGTTTTTAATTTTAATATTCCGAAAATTGAAAAGACAACTGCAACTAACGTTATAGCGTACACGATATTTTTATGATGAAGTACCCATCTCTCAATTCTTAAAAGCATTTGGGTAAAGAATTTTACATCAAGGTATTTTAACTGCTTCCTTCCAGGCACGGGCATATAGCTTGAAATGCCCGGTAGCAGTATGAAAGAAATGACAAAAATGAACATAATACTTATGCCTGCGACCTGGCCGAACTCTTTAAGGATTGCACTTTTAGTTAACGCAAAAACCGCAAAGCCTATTGCTGCTGTTAAATTGCAAAAAAGAGTAACCACTCCCATTTTGCTTACCATATCGATGAGGGACTGTTCTTTATTCCCGGTTTTTTTATAGGTCGAATGATATTTATTCAAAAAGTAAATACAGTTGGGAATTCCTATTACCACTACAAGAGGTGGGATAAGCGCAGTGAGTAAAGTAATTTTATATCCAAAAAGATACGTGATACCGATACTCCATATAACACCAATGATTACAACCAGCAACGATAAAAGAGTGGTGCTTACTGACCGGAACATCAGCAATAAAATAAGCGCAGAAAGTACCAGTGAGCCAATGATAAACCATTTCATCTCGCGGGCAATCCTGTCTGCAACCTGCGTGCGGATCAACGGTAAGCCGCTTATATGCGTTGGGATGCCTGTATTAGAAGAATAAGCATCGGCTGCCCTGACGATTTCATTGATAACTGCAGTGCGCCCCTGCGAATTGAGCAAATCCTTATTAATGCGTACCGCTGCTAAATAAGCATGGGTTACAGGGTTATAAAGAAGTGATTTGTAAAAAGGAAGTGTATAAAATAATTTCCTGCAGCTATCCAGCTGTTGCTGTGAATTAAGGTTAGCAGGAAAAACCGGGGTTGCAATTAATTTTTGAGAAGAAGTATCTTTTAAAAGATAAACTGCGTTTACGGTGCTTAATACATCTTCAACATATGGAATCTTTTTAAGATCATTGTTTAGCCGGCTGTATGTTTGAAAATTATTTTTTTCGAAGAACTGATCTGTTTGCACCCCTATAACCAGAAGGTTGCCATCGTCTCCGAATTTTTCTTTGAAAGAAAGGTAATCTTTGTATTTTGGATTGTCGAGAGGGATTGCTTTTGCAAACTCATAGCTGAGTGTTATTTTGCTTGCAAAAAACGCCATTATAGCTGTACACACAAACAAAAGGATCAACAGTAATAACCGGTTTTTTAAAACAAATTTTGCAAGAGTCTTCCACATATTTATTACGATTGATGCGCAAAGAAACTAAATAATTACCTTAACACGAATTACACTTGTGTCTGAACATGAATTATACGAATTAGGCGAATTAGGAAAAATGAATTGCATTCTCTCGTAATTCATGAATAAAAATTCGTGTAAAATAAAGCGAAATGCAGGTTGCTCAGCCTTGATTGTGTTTTCTCAGGAATATATTTTTTCCATTTCTTCACTCACAAAATCCATTAGTGTTTTTATATTTTCCGGTGAGAAGTCAAATATAAGGCCAGCTGTCTTGTATAGCTCGGGTAAGGTTTTTGTACCACCAAGGCTCAGGGCTTTCATATAATTATCAAGGGCCTGTTCAGGATTTTTTTTGTATTGCATCCAAAGGCCTATGGCCCCGAGCTGCGCAATTCCATATTCGATATAATAGAATGGAACTTCGTATAAATGCAACTGTTTTTGCCATCCGTTTTGCCTGTAATTTTCAAGCCCGCTGTAGTTAATTACATCATCAGAAAAGCTATTTAGAATTTCCATCCACTGTTTGGATCTTTCTTCAGGGCTATGATGAGGATGTTCATATATCCAATGCTGAAATTTATCAATAACCGCGATCCAGGGAAAAATGGTAATGGTTCTTTCCAACTGATGCTCTTTTGCTCTTTTAAGATCGTCTTTATTTTCAAAAAATACATCCCAGTGATCCATACTAAAAAGTTCCATTGCCATACTTGCCACTTCCGCAATTTCCATCGGGTAGTCCTTGAACGCATTAAGCTCAAGACTGTGTGTAAGAAATGACTGAACGGCATGGCCACCTTCATGCACCATCGTAGTTACATCCTGCATCTGTCCGGCTGCGTTCATAAAAATAAAGGGAGCGCCACTTTCCGGCAGTGGGCAATTATATCCCCCGGGAGCCTTGCCATTCCTGCTTTCCAGGTCAAGATGCTTCATAGTATCCATTTGCTTCAGGCACTCTCCAAAGAAAGGACGAAGCTGCTCAAAACATTCAATAGATTTATGGAGAAGTTCATTCCCGGTTTTAAAAGGAGTAAGCGCATTTGTTCCTTCAGGCTCGGCTTCCAAATCCCACGGGCGAAGATCATCAAGCTGCAGCTTTTGTTTTTTCTTTGCATAAATTTTATTTACCAGGGGCAATACATGTTGCTTTACCGAATCGTGAAAACGATAACAATCTTCTTTGGTATAGTCAAACCGGCCAAGCTCTTTAAATTTATAATCCCTGTAATTTTCAAAACCAGCATTGAGTGCGACCTGGTGGCGTTTTTCGATCAATTGTGTAAATAGCAAATTCAATGTATCCTTATCCCGGAGCCTTCTTTCATTTATTTTTCGGTAAACCTCTTCCCGTAATTTCCCCTTATGGCTTTCTAAAAATTTGGCAGCCTGCTGAAGCGTATACTCCTGCCCGTTAACTTCAATCATCATCTTACCGGTAATCATTCCATATTGCTGTTGCAACACCGCAAGTTCTGCCTGTATGGGAATATTTTCTTCCCGGAAAAGCTCGATATTTTTTTTAACAGACCGCAAATATGTAAAATATTTACCCGTTTCCAGCTCATCTACAAACGGAGAATTGATCAGTTTTTTGTTAAGAGCATCGGCATAAGGTTGAATCTTTGGCTGAATTTCCATGAAGAAAAAGTTGAAGGATTCTTCCAGTTGTTTGTTCGTTGTATCGCAGGTCATTTTTATCTGTCGCCAGCAGGCATCTTCATTTATTACCGCGTCCAGCTCGCTCATATCTGTGAGCCACTTTTTTAGCTCTTGCGTTGAAGTGAATTTCCTTTCCAGAAGCTCTTTAAAATAGGCTTCAATGCTTTCCCAGTTTGTTACCACTAAATCTTTTGGAAGAAATTTTCTTTCTATTTTTTTTATATGGGCAGATGCTTCGATCATTGATTCTTTTTTAAGACTAAATAATTCTTTCCGGTAATTTCCAGGGCTAAAAATTATTTTACTCCCCGGCTTTCTATTTTTCTTATAGTCTTTTGTGACTTCATGTCCTTTACGTGAGCGGTTTCTTTATGAACAGGTTTTGAGTTCGCCGGGCCATCAGCTTCCCCGATCTCTTCCGGCGATTTAAGTTTTATTTCAATTTCATTTTTCTCTAAAACCTGGAGCCATTTTATCATTTTTTTCATGTCGCTGGCATAAACTCTTTCAAAATCAAGATCAGGATATACTTTTTCAAAATATACCTTCAAATCTTTATTGTCAGCTTTTGCATCGGGCATTTTTTCATCGCTTTTTTTCATTGCATGGAATAATTCAGCAAGATTGGTGTTACCATCACCCGCTGATTTTACAGTAAAAACCTCTATGCTCTCCAGGTGAGAAAAATTATGCAAACGTGTGCTCACGAATTTTGTGCTGTTATCTTCCAATGAACGCACAACAGCTCCGTCAGATTTTGAGGAAAGCAATTCGTATAAACCCGCTAATCCTGTAACGGAAACAATTTTATTATAATCCATATATTATTTTTTTGTCCTGCAAGGTAATTCAAATGCTTTTGAGTAATGTTAATGAAATAAAAAACCCCGGAACTCGGGGTTTTAAAAGCTGAAGGTTGAAAGTTGAAGGGCCAAGGTTCGCAACTTTCAACCTTGAACCTTCAACCCTGAACTTCTATTTAATCCTCATTCCAGGTGCCACCGCTTGTGGCAAGCATTTTATGTACGTCTCCCGGTGTCATATAATTTTGCCAGGCTTTCGTACTTGCTTCATCCTGGGCATACAATTTGGTAAATGCAGCACCATCTGACGCTACACAAATAGCTAATGTAATTTTTTTCATAAAAGACAATTTTGAAGAAGTTAGAGAATGTCATATACTAAAAATAATCTATACTAAAATAATATGCTAAAATGGAATGTCATAGCAGCTGCTGAACTTTTATTTTGATTTAAAAACAGTGTAAGGGATTTAATCCACAGGTTTTACGGGGTAAAGACGTCAAATGAAAAATACCTATTCTATGCCTAGACTTTTATTTTGTTTACTGGTGGCGGGTGTAATTTCTTCCGGGGTGAAAGCGCAATCGCTGAAAGGTATTTTACGGGATGCCGCTGAGAAAACACCACTTTCCAACGCAACCGTAAAGCTTATTCCCGCAGACACATCTTCAGCCAGGTATTCCGGCGTGAGTGATAATAAAGGGGTTTTTATATTTAATGATATACCTAATGGAAATTATTCCTTATCAATCACTTCAATAGGGTATAAAGATTATAAACAGAAAATTTCACTAAGCGGAACGAATATAGATTTGGGAACTATTAATGTTTCCAAAGGCGCCAAGACACTTGCCAATATAGTGATAACCAACGATGCGCCACCGGTGAAACAAAAGCAGGATACTCTTGAATATTCGGCAGATCAATTTAAGGTAAACCCCGATGCAACTGCTGAGGACCTGATAAAAAAAATGCCCGGTATTACCGTAGACCAAAAGGGCTCTGTAACCGCACAGGGAGAGACTGTTCAAAAAGTTACTGTTGATGGCCGTGATTTTTTTGGAGATGATGCAACTGCAACTCTAAGAAATCTTCCTTCGGAAATAATTGATAAAATCCAGGTATTTGATAAGTTGAGCGACCAGGCGCAGTTTACAGGCTTTGATGACGGTAATACTACAAAATCAATAAATATTGTTACAAAAGCCGATAAGCGCAACGGGAATTTTGGACGGATGTATGCCGGCTATGGAACAGATGACCGGTATAGCGCAGGAGGTAACATAAGCTTTTTCAAAAATAAAAGGCGGCTGTCTTTTGTGGGGCTCTTCAATAATATTAATCAGCAAAATTTTTCTTCACAGGATTTGCTTGGAGTTACAGGTAATCAAAACCGGGGTGGAGGTGGTAACAGGGGCGGGGGTGGTGGCGCCGGCAATTTCAGGGGTGGTGGGAATTCAGGTAATTTTTTGGTAGGCACGCAGGATGGAATCAGTAAAACCAATGCATTCGGAATTAACTTCAATGATCTTTGGGGTAAAAAAATAGATGTTTCGGCAAGTTATTTTTTTAACAATAGCAATACCGGTAATAATGAAACGATCAACCGGCAAAATTTTATTACGAAGGATTCGACCACATATTATGATGAAAACACCATCTCCAACAATATAAATTATAACAACAGGGCGAACCTCCGGCTTAACTATAAAATTGATTCATCAAATTCCATACTCTTAACATCAAGCATTAACTTTCAAAATAATAAATCAAACAGCGCGGTAAATGGCGCACAGTATGTTGATCAGCAGGATTCGTTGAGCAAAACGGTTAATGATGTTAATACACATACCTCCGGTTATAATTTAAGTAACAGTGTTTTATTCAGGCATTCATTTGCAAAAAAAAGAAGAACAATTTCTTTCGGTGTCAACACTAATTTTTCAGATAAAAACGGGAAAAATTATTTAAACGCTCAAAATACTTATTATAAAGGCAATTTTATTTTGATGGATTCATTGCAACAGTTAAGTGACCTGCAAAATAACGGCAACACTTATAGTTTTAACCTGGCATATACTGAACCCGCAGGGGAAAAAGGAATGTTTCAATTTAACTATAATCCCTCTTTTCAAAAGAATCATGCAGACCGGGAAACATTTAATTATGATTATGCCGGAGGAAAATACTCACTTCTTGATACCAGCCTGAGTAACAAGTTTGATAATACTTACAATACACAAAATGGAGGAATTACTTACAGGCTGGGTGATAAAGACAATAATATTTCTGCCGGCCTGTCTTATCAATATGGAGAATTAAAAAGTGACCAGCAGTTTCCTGCTGTAACACACATTGATGAGTCTTTTAGCAATATACTGGCCAATGCTTTTGCAAGGCTTAAGCTTTCTTCAAAAAGTAACCTGCGTATTATTTACAGATCGTCTGTAAGCCCGCCTTCCATAACACAATTACAGAATGTGATCAATAACTCTAACCAGTTTTTTTATACTACCGGCAATCCTGACTTAAAACAACAGTACACCAATAATATTATAACCAGGTACACTTATACCAACAGCGTAAAAGGCCAAAGTTTTTTTGCCAACCTGTTTTTACAGACTACTAAAGATTATGTAGGGAATGCTACTTATACAGCGTCAAAAGATTCCCTGCTCTCAAATACTATTATACTTTTCCAGGGCTCACAGATTTCAAAACCGGTTAACCTTGATGGATATATAAGTGCCAGGTCTTTTTTTACTTTTGGAATGCCACTGAAATTTATAAAATCCAATCTTAACTGGAACGCAGGGCTTAGTTATACAAAACTACCGGGTTTATTGAACAATGTATCCAACATTTCCAATGCTTATAACTACAACCTTGGTGCAGTGCTTTCAAGCAATATAAGTGAGTACATAGACTTTAATATTTCTTATTCGGCAAATATTAACGTGGTAAAAAACTCCATTCAGCCTGATCTTAATAATAATTATTTTTCGCAGTCTGCCGGCATCGTTGCTAACCTTCTTACTAAAAAGGGATTATTTTTTCAGAATGATTTATCCAACCAGTTTTATACGGGCTTATCAAGCGGGTTCAATCAAAATTACTGGCTGTGGAATATAGCTATCGGCCAAAAGTTTTTGAAAAAGCAGGTGGGAGAATTGAAATTATCTGTATTTGATCTTTTAAAACAGAATAAGAGTATTACACGTACTGCCACAGCATCATATGTCGAAGACGATAGAAACCAGGTATTGCAACAATATTTTATGCTTACGTTTACCTATAAATTAAAGAACTTTGGGAAGGCTCCGGCCAATGCAAGGGAAACAAGAGATCCAATGAGAGAGCCTATAATGAGGCAACCTATGAGACAAGGCCCTCCTCGGGGTGAATAAATTGTTGGCTCATTTTAGCATATAAATTATTTGTTTTGATTGAAACGGAACTAATAGCGCTGCTTAAACAAAAAGACAGAGCAGCTTTTAAAAGTATGGTGGAAGCCTGGCAGAATATGGTTTATAATACTGCACTCGGGATCTTGCAAAATGCAGAAGATGCCGAAGATGTTACACAGGAAGTATTCATCAGGGTATTTGAATCTGTTTCATCATTTAAAGAAGAATCCAAATTTTCAACATGGCTGTATCGCATTACTGTTTCAAAAGCAATGGATCACATCAGGAAGAAGAAAAGAAAAAAAAGATTCGCATTTATACAAGGATTATACGGACAAAATGATGAGCCCATAATTGACCCGCCCGACTTTTTTCATCCGGGCGTCAGCCTGGAAAATAAGGAAAACGCAGCGGTTCTTTTTAAAGCCATGGAACAATTACCCCCGAATCAAAAAACAGCATTTGTACTTAATAAAGTGGAAGGATTATCTTACCTGGAAATTGGCGAAGTAATGAAAATTACTGACTCTGCTGTTGATGCATTGTTGCACAGGGCAAAAACAAACCTGAAAAAGATACTGTCAGACTATTTTATGACACTGAATAAAAATTAGGATAGATGAAGCCCGTACCAGGAACACAGGTAATAAAAAGCGTAAATAAAAACGCAGGTTTTAATTTAAAAGAACGTCTAAATAACATAGCAAAATGGAAGACAAATTCATACATAAAAAAATTGATGAGGTAATGCACAGCATGGACGGTATTGCAAAGGCATCTCCACGTCCATTTCTTTTTACAAGGCTTGAAGCAAGGATGCAGACCGAAAGAAATATATGGGTAAAACTGTCATCATTTTTAGTGCGGCCTGTTGTTGCTTTCACCTGTATCTGTTTTGTGTTAATAATAAATGCCATGGTGATCTTTCTCGTAAATAGCCCTGGCAATTCTTTGGCACAACAGGGAAATGAACTGGCTACTGCAGATGAATACAGCCAGGTAAGCTCGACTTTATATGAATTTGAAAACAGTAAGCCATAATGGATACCATCTCAAAAAATAAGTCGCTTATTTCAATTATCATTTTTCTTTTGATAACGAATCTTGCTATGTTGGTTTTTTTCCTGGTACTGAATAATCAAAGCCAAAAAAATTATCATGGCCATGATCAAAACGGTATTTCCGGCGTGTTGCAAAAGGAAGTTGGCTTTTCAAAAGAACAACTTGATATTTACCAGTCATTAAGAAAGGAGCAGATTGATAAAATACATACATTATTCGACGAACTGCGAAAAGCGAAAACAAATTTCTATAATTTAGTCTACGCCTCACAGGTTCCGGATTCATCTGTAAACAGGGCTGCGGATTTAATTGCTGAAAAACAAAAAACGCTGGACCTGCAAATGCTTAATCATTTTGAAAGGGTTCGCAACATTTGCACTCCCGATCAATTGCAGAAGTTTGATACTACCATAAAAAAAGTAATAATGCGGATGACCGGCCGGCCTGGCCATGATCGTTAAGAATAAATAATTTTTTTAGAACATATTTAATAAACTTAAAACAAATAACCAAAGTATGAAAACAAAAATCACAATGCTTGTTACCCTTTTAATTGCGGCAACAATCAGCTTATATGCACAACAGGGAATGCCACGCCGTACCGTAGAAGAACGTGTAAAATCTGCTATGGATAAAATTTCAGATCCTCTTAAACTTGATAAGGCCGGGCAGGATAAAACAACGGCTGTTTTCACAGATTATTATACATCAATGGATAAAATGAGAGAGGATGCCCGGACAAGTGGAACAAGGCCCGACAGAAGTGTAATGGAAAAGATGTCAAATGACCGGGATGATAAATTAAAGACAATTTTTACTGATGATCAGTTTAAAAAATTTAAAAGCGATATAGAACCTACTCTTCGCCCACAACGTCCACAGGGTACGCAGAGTAGTAATAGTTAAACTTAGTTTTGGTTAAGATGGGTAATTTTAAAGGTTTGTCTTCGGGCAAGCCTTTTTTTGTTAAGAGGTATCAGGTGTCAGTACCAGGTATACAAAGTATCAAGCATCAAGTATCAAGTATCAGGTATCAGGTATCAGGTATCAGGCATTTCCCACAATCACCTGCATAATCTTCTTTATATCGGTTGTTAATTTATAAATGAAATCCAGTTGCTCAATTAATGGGATATCGCTTTGTTTTTCTTTATTTGAAAAGTCAGGTATTTTTATTTTATCTGCCAGGGGCAAATAATTTTTATCCAGGCGTTGCAAATTTTCTTCAAGTGAAGATATTGAGCGTTTTATTTGCTGTAAAATTTCTTTCGAAGATAATTGCTCATCTCCTCTGATGCCTTCAATAAAGCCCGCAATATTAGAAGAAAGTACATGGTTCAATACAACAAAGTCGTAAATCTCTCTGCGATGACGTTGTTTACTTCTTGGCTCGGATAGCATTCGGTTAAAAGCTGCCGAAAGGTTTGCTGTACTCACAAATACTTCCTTACGAACCAGGTTATAATCCAAAGAATTTATTTTACCAAAAAGAAGGTCTGAAAGCTTTTGCAGGTAATTGATATTTGCTTTTAAAACACCAGCCATATAATTGTCGAGTTCCCGGGATTCCCAATGTGGAAATAACAGGTAGCTCGCAAGAAAGGCCAGGAGGGAACCAATAGCGGTATCCAGTAAACGCTCTTCGGCAACATTTACAAAACCCATTCCCAGGAAATTGAAAAGTATGAGTATGTAAGGAGTCATGAATATCACCATTACGATATAATTGAGCCGCTGGAAAGTATAAGTGCCAATCATGAAAAATACAATCAGTGCGAATAATACCGAACGGTCATGGATAAACGCAAGGATCAATAAACCGATTAGGCCGCCTGCAATGGTTCCGGTAAATCTTTCAAAATTTCTTTGTTTGGTAAGGCTGAAGCCTGGTTTTAGAATAATGATAATTGTTAGTAATATCCAGTAACTATAATGGCCATAAGGCAATAGTTTGCCGATTACATATCCTGCCCCGCAGGTAATCATCATACGCAGGGAATGTCTGAATATTGAGGATTCCAGGCTAAGGTTTTGAATGAGATCTGCCCCACTGATTTTTTGATGAGAGACAAACTTTGAATAATCGCTGCTGCTTCTCATTTTGCGATTTGAAGGGGCATCTTCAAAATACTTAAGAATCTCATTCACCTTCTCTCCAAAGTTTCGAAGGTTCACCAATATTTTTTTGAGAATTAGTTTGCTGTTGTTTGCATCGCTTAATTCATCAATTTTTATCTTTAATTTTTCCAGCGCCGGTATTAAGTCAAACTTTTTTCTATAAGAAGTATTTGATTGAATGGCCTGGCCAATATGGACCAGTTCATCTGCAATATTTTTTATCAGCGAGGATATCTCGTCCAATATTCCTGTTGAAGAAAACCGTTGCCGTAATGAAGGATAATCATACCAAGTGGCCATTATTTGTTCATAAAAATCAACCAGGTCGCTAAAAGTAATTACCAGCAACTTCCCTGTACGGGTTGGCTCTTTTACCAATTCCCTGTTTTTAAACAGGAGTTCGCGTACTGCGTCCTGCTTTTCATTAACTATTATCTGCTGGGCAACAAGTTTTCGATATTCATCGTCCAGGTTTGTTTTGGTATCATACAAAGCAGATTTTATCAGCAAAAATTTTGCTGTTTCATGAATGCAATCGCCGAGCGATCTCTGTGCCGGGCGGTAAGGAGTTAACCTGTACAGCAACAAAGCCATCAGCATGTACCAGGTACCTCCGCATAATATCAAAGCACTTCCTATTACAACTTCTGAAGGAGTGTTTACCTTAGCCATCCGGAGAATCATTATGAGCAGAGCAGCCGTACCCACTGAGGCTGCACGGTTTCCGTATACCGTGAACATTGTTAGAAAAAATGAAGAGAATAATACCAGCAGGCCCAGTAAAAGAAAGTTTTGGTTTATAAAGCCTGTCAATAAGGCCATGAGAAACACGAAGATATTACAGTACAACATACCATTGCGCTTGTGTTGTATTGGCCCCGGCGCATCGCCGATGCTTACGCAAAGTGCCCCTTCAGAAATAATGATTCCAACATCCAATCTTCCGAAGTTGGCGCATATAATTGCAGGTAAAATAATAGCCAGTGTAACACGAATACCATCAGCGAGGTATTGACTAAAAAGAAAATACCTTACGTGTTGTGTTTTTTCGTTTATCTGTAAATTCATATTTAATTCTGCAAAGAAAGATACTAATGCTATGTTAAACGTAAACTGGCCAAAGATAATGACACTAATTCTATGCACTAATTATACGAATTACTTCGCTGCATTTATTAATTGGTGTAACCTTGCCATCAGGCAGGTTCGCATTAATTGTGTAATAAATATTACGCTAAAACATGGTTAACACTGCACTAATTGTTATAGTTGATTTCTATAACGCCCGGTGACATACTTTAAACACCTGTGACATGTTGAACTTTTTATTGTTTGTTTAAATTCTTACCTTGGAACATAAATCATAAATGAAGATTCATAAGAAAGAAGAATTTGGAAAGAAGAAGCAACATCTGGCTATGTTGGCTAAAGCTATTTCTCATCCTGCCCGCATTTCAATTTTAAAAATACTTGCAAAAAAAGAAAATTGTAATTGTAACGAACTGGTGGAAATTCTTCCTCTTTCACAATCAACAGTTTCACAACATCTGAAAGAATTGAAAAGTTGTGGTTTAATAAACAGCACTGAAAAGGGAACGAGCAATATTTATTTCATCAATAGAATTACTTTAAAGGAATTTGAAAGAGAATTTAAGAAAATGATGAAATCAGTGATATCAAAAAAATAATTTTACCCGGATACGTACGAAAGATTGTTAAGATTATAATTGTTAATTAAATGTCTTTAACAATTGATGAGATTTTACCTGTAAAACTTATAAATTTGTAATCCGATAACCATCGGATCATTAAAAGATAATGGAAATTAAAGAAGAGGTTTTACATGATGTTGTAATAAAATTTGCGGGCGATAGTGGCGACGGGATGCAGCTTACGGGCACACAGTTTACTAATAATACCGCAATGCTGGGGATTGATCTTGCTACATTCCCCGATTTTCCTGCAGAAATAAGAGCTCCCCAGGGTACTTTGCCCGGCGTGAGTGGATTCCAGTTACGATTTTCCAGCGATAGAATATTTACTCCCGGCGATATGTGCGACGTGCTGGTAGCTATGAATGCTGCAGCGCTGAAGACCAATTTGGGTGTGTTAAAGAAAGATGGGAAAATTATAGTGAATGTGGATGGATTCGATGCAAAAAATCTGAGACTGGCAAATTATCCCGATGGTGTAAATCCTTTGGAAAACGGAAGCCTCGAGGGTTATGAAGTTATAAAGATTGATGTTACCAAAATTACCAGGGAGTCCCTGAAAGAATTTGATATGGGCACCAAAGAAAAAGACAGGGCAAAAAATATGTTTGTGCTGGGCTTTTTATATTGGATGTACAATAGAAGTACGGATAATACTATCAGGTTTTTAAAGGAAAAATTTTCGAAAAAACCTGATATCCTTAACAGTAACATAAAGGTACTACAGGCCGGATATAATTATGGCGATACCACCGAAACCTTTACCACAAGATATTCGGTTGAAAAAGCTAAAATGCCGCCTGGAAATTACAGGAGTATTATGGGTAACCAGGCACTTGCTTACGGACTAATAGCGGCTTCGCAAAAAAGTGGCCTGCAATTATTTTTAGGCTCATACCCAATTACCCCGGCAAGCGATATACTTCATGAGCTGAGCCGTCACAAATCTTTTGGAATCAAAACTTTCCAGGCCGAGGATGAAATTGCGGCAATCACTTCGGCCATAGGCGCAGCTTACGGCGGAAGTCTTGGTGTTACTGCCACAAGTGGCCCGGGGATGGCCTTAAAGGCGGAAGCTATGGGGCTTGCTGTAATGCTTGAGATTCCTTTGCTTATTTGCAATATCCAACGGGGAGGGCCATCTACAGGATTGCCTACCAAAACAGAGCAAAGTGATCTGTTACAGGCATACTATGGAAGAAACGGTGAGTGCCCCATGCCAATAATTTCAGCATCAACACCAAGCGATTGCTTTGAAGCGGTGTATGAAGCCGTGCGTGTTTCTGTGCAGCATATGACACCGGTTATATTTTTAAGCGATGGTTATATTGCCAATGGTGCTGAGCCATGGAAATATCCCGAAAGTAAAGACATTCCTTCAATCGAAGTGAAATTTAAAACTGAACTCGGCCATCATGAAGAAATCTTTCAGCCTTATTTACGGGATGAAAAGCTGGTAAGACCCTGGGCAATACCCGGCTTTCCGGGTCTCGAGCATCGTGTTGGCGGGCTTGAAAAACAAAATATCACCGGTAATGTAAGTTACGATCCGGATAATCATCAAATGATGGTAAAGCTTCGCCAGGAAAAAATTGATAAAATAGCTGATTACATCCCGGAACAAAAGATTGATAACGGGCCTGATAAAGGGAAGGTATTGGTACTCGGGTGGGGCAGTACTTACGGCGCCATAAAATCTGCAATAGCCGATCTGTTGGCGGAGGGGCATTTGGTTTCGCATGTGCATCTCCGTTATGTTCGTCCTTTTCCTAAGAATCTTGGAGAGCTTCTCAGAAACTTTGAGCATGTTTTAATACCAGAACTAAATAACGGCCAACTCATAAAAATTATAAGGGATCAATATTTAGTAGATGCGAAGGGATATCATAAGATTATGGGGATCCCTTTTACAAAGCATGAATTGGTAGATGAGATAAAGAAATTGCTCTGATGTCAATATTAGTATAATGGCGCTCCACGAAAAATACAAAAGAGGTAGCCACGAACCTGCCAGGCGGCAGATGGGTTGCAAAAACTTCACAAATCAGCTCACCGATTAACTCATAAACTAATTAACTAATAACTACTTAACCTATTGTCTTCTCTCCCTGCCAAGAGTTAACCCAAGTTTTACATTAAAGGTGATATATGCATCATTATTGGTTGGCCTGCCACGAATACCATCGGGATGGGCCGTTTCAGCACCGGGCTTGGCCCTGTTGTTCAGAAGCAGCGCCTGGCTAAGTTTGGTTCCTGAAAAATGATTGGCGAAAACAGAAGGATCAATGTACCTGCCGCTCACATCATCAAGATAATCAGTTTCTAAAATCCTGGTAACAATTTCAGCCCGCAGGTTGAGTATTGCTGAAATATCATATCGTGCGCCGAAACCTACCGGAAAATTTATTTGACTAAGCTTGTATACAGGCACATTGGGATATTCGGAGAAACCTTCACCTTCCGTGCTCAACGGCTGAAGGTTCACATAGTTTCCATTTAGTTTTGCCTGGGGGTTGAAATGAAAATATCCAATTCCTAAAAGAAGGTATGGTGACACACCCGGTGGGTAATGGTCATCATTATAATTCCCAAAAATATAAAACGGGTGAAACTCGGCTACCAGCGTTACTTCTGAAATAGAGCTGCGGAAGCTAAGATTTCGCTCGTATCGCTGGTTAGTCGTTGGGGCTATTTTTTTAAGAATACTGTCATATGCATGTATTTGCCCGAATGTACCTTCAATTCTCAGCGCTACCTCATTTTTATAAACTGCACTGAAGAAGATGCTGCCGCAAAACTGCGTATTTTTGAAATTAAAGTCTTTAACGAACTTTTTTCCAAGACCTTTTCTCCCGCCAAGGTCAGTGAAGGCATTCATGGCTCCCATAGAACCACCGAATTCAAATACTATGTCATTATTATAGTAATTGCCATCATAAAAGTAATATTGCGCTTTTAATTGATTTCCTGCAAATAAAAAAAGGAAAAAAACTATTGTTCTCATTTTCATAAAGACGGTAATTTGTTTTGGTAGAGGTTTGCCCGCTAACTCAATTGGTACAAAATAAAGACAATTTTTCAACATTTTGTTTTAGGAAGGCGATTATAATATTTACAAACGGTTTTTAGGCCACAAATATTACATTTGGGATTGCGTGCAACGCAAATATAACGGCCATGCAGAATAAGCCAATGATGCGCTTTGCGAATAAGATCTTCCGGGAAATTTTCAATTAATTGTTTTTCAGCAGCCAGGGGAGTTGTCGCATTAGAAGTAAGCCCAATACGTGCTGAAACCCTGAAAACATGTGTATCGACCGCCATATTGGGCTGGCTGTCTATTACAGAAGTTATTACATTGGCGGTTTTGCGCCCAACGCCAGGTAAAGTGACCAGTTCATCCACTGTCATGGGAATTTGGCCATTATAATTTTCTATGACCTTTTTTGCCATTCCAATAAGATGCTTCGTTTTATTGTTTGGATAAGAAATGCTTTTTATCAAAGAAAAAAGATTTTCGGGTGAGGCATTGCTCATTGACAATATATCAGGATATTTTTTAAAGATGTAGGGGGTGGTTTCATTTACCCGTTTATCAGTACATTGAGCTGAAAGTATAACGGCTACCAGTAAATGATAAGGATTATCGTAATGCAATTCAGTTTCGGCATTGGGAGCGTGTGATAAAAAATAATCTATTACGAATTGATAACGCTCTTTTTTTGTCATAAAAAAATCCCGCCTATTGGGGCGGGAACAAAAATACTTTTTTTAAAAATATCTTAGTGAGGGTGTAACTGACCCTGTTTTTTAGTGGTATGCTGTAATATTCTATCTATTGCTTCATTACGGGGAGAAAGATGAACTTCTTCAAGATTTTTTTGACAAGATAAAAATTGCTCAAAAGAATCACGCAGAGCCCAGTCAGTTTCTAATGCAACTCCTATTGCAACTGTTTTGTGTTCAGATGTTTCCCTGTATATATATTGTACCAGGTCTTCCTGTGTGAAATTGCTCATAAAAATTTTCGCTTTATTAATAAAAAATATCTATCCAAATTTAAAACGCACTCATTACAGAAATATTGTATAAACTACATCTATCTAACTGAAGATGAATCGGAAGTAATAACGAATAGATCTTCGTTGTCTTTTTTCATCATATACTTTTCCCTTGCATATTTTTCAAGGGTCTGGGGACTGGTTTTCAACAACCCTAACTCTTGTTTGGTATCCGATATTTGCTTGTTCATAAGCTTCTCACTTTCCTGCAGTTTATTCAGCTCATGTATTCGCTTCAATTGTAATGTTATATCATTTCTGTCAAAGAACGTCATCCATACTGCAAAAGCTATGCCCGTTATTAGATATTTATTAGTTATGATGGATTTTAGCCTGAACATTTAATAAATTAGAAAATGTGAAAATTAGAAAATGTGACAATTGAAGACATTTTGTTGAGCCGTTGAGCCATTTTCAAGTCGGGTTATTTATTTTACTTGCCAAATTTAATTTTTCCTGTCGGAAAAACCGCACTTTCAGCTAACATTTCTTCAATACGCAGCAATTGGTTGTATTTTGCTATACGATCTGTACGGCTTGCAGAGCCTGTTTTGATTTGCCCGCAATTTAAAGCAACAGCCAGGTCAGCAATAGTGGTGTCTTCAGTTTCACCACTGCGATGGCTCATTATGGTATTGTAACCGTTGTTTTGTGCCATTGAAACTGCGTTTATGGTTTCCGTTAGTGAGCCTATCTGGTTTACTTTTACGAGAAGTGCATTCGCAATTTTTTCATCAATTCCTTTCTGGAGCCTCTTTACATTAGTAACAAAAAGGTCGTCGCCCACCAATTGAATTTTTTTACCGAGTCTTTCGGTAAGCATTTTCCATCCTTCCCAGTCATCTTCTGCCATTCCATCTTCAATAGAAATTATTGGGTATTGCTTTACCCAGCTTTCCCAGAAATCCACCATATTTTCGATGCTTAATTTTTTGCCGTCTGATTTATGAAAATGATATACTTTTTTATCAGCATTAAACATTTCGCTGACAGCAGGATCCATTGCTACGGCAACCTCTGAACCTGCTTTAAATCCTGCTTTATCAATTGCTGTAAGTACGGTTTCAATAGCTTCTTCATTGCTTTGTATGTTGGGTGCAAAACCTCCTTCGTCTCCCACATTCGTGCTGTAGCCATTCTTTTTTAGGACCGACTTTAAAGTATGAAAAATTTCAACTCCCCATTGTAAAGCCTCACTAAAAGAAGATGCCCCTACAGGCATTACCATAAATTCCTGGAAATCTATTTTATTATCGGCATGTGCGCCGCCATTTAAAATGTTCATCATAGGAATGGGAAGAATCTTTGCATTGGTACCACCAATATACCTGTACAACGGAAGGTTGGCTTCCAACGCCGCAGCCTTTGCAACAGCGAGGCTCACGGCAAGAATTGCATTGGCACCAATAGAGCCTTTATTTTCTGTACCATCGAGCGCAATCATGGCGCTATCGATTCCTGTCTGGTCTGCAACATCCCACCCGGTAAGCTTTTCCGAAAGCAAATCATTTACATTTTTCACGGCTTTGAGGACACCTTTTCCACCATACACTTTTTTATCATCATCGCGCAGTTCCACTGCTTCGTGTACGCCGGTACTGGCGCCCGAAGGTACTGCTGCCCTTCCAAGGAATTCATTTTCGGTAAGAATATCAACTTCAATTGTCGGGTTACCGCGGCTGTCTAATATTTGCCGTGCGTGTATGTTTGCAATGTAGCTCATAGTATTTTTGATTAATTGTTTTGAATATTACCGGTTAAATTTCTAAATACTTCTTCAAGGCTTTTACTTTCACTCTGCAATGAAAGTATATTTAAATTGTTTTGTAAACTAAGCTTAAGGAGGTGCTTTTTCACATTTTCCGGATTTAAAGTTTGCAGTTTAAAAAGAAAAGCTTTTTCCTCTTCAGCTTTTTGTACACCTTCAATTGCTGCAAGAATATTAATATCAATATTTTCATCAAATTGTACAATAACTGTTTGATAAGCCTTGTTTGACAAGCGCAGGTTGGATAAAGTATCATCAGCCACAATGGTTCCTTTATTAATGATAACTATCCTGTCGCAAATACTTTCCACCTCCTGTAAAATGTGTGATGAAAAAAGGACTGTTTTATTTTTGCCAAGGTCTTTGATTACCTGTCTTATTTCTATGATCTGGTTAGGATCCAGTCCACTCGTAGGTTCGTCGAGAATGAGTACTTCAGGATCGTGAATCAATGCTGCTGCGAGCCCAACTCTTTGCTTGTATCCTTTGCTGAGTTGCCCTGTTTTTTTATTACTTTCCATACTCAGCCCTGTTAAATCAATTACTTCTTCCATCCTCCTTTTTACACTCGTTTTTATTGTATGCAGGCTTGCAATAAAGCCGAGGTATTCACGCACATACATCTCGTAATACAATGGATTTCCTTCCGGCAGGTAACCGACCTGCTTTTTTACTTCCAGTAAATTTGTATGCACATCATTACCATTAACTGTCACTGTGCCTGAATCAGGTTCGAGGTAGCCTGTAATAATTTTCATGGTGGTGGATTTGCCCGCACCATTTGGACCCAGAAAACCAACTATTTCATTATTTGCCGCATTAAATGAGATACTGTCAATCGCTTTTTGACTTCCATAAATCTTAGTAAGATTTGAGATAGTAATTGACATGCGGCAAAAGTAAAGCGAATGTATTAACAATAAAGGTTATAAAAGTAAGTAATGAGTGTGATTTTTTTTGACCCTCTTATATTTAGTGCGAAATATATTATTTCTTATCCATCTTTTTTTCCGGGCGGGCGGTTCCTGTTATTATTGGGCCTGTTACTATTATTTTGTTTGTTTTGCGGAGGTTTCTGTTTTTGCTGTTGATTAGGCTGTTGATTGGAAGGCCTGTTGCCTTTATTGCGGTTATTATCCCTGCGGTTGCGACTGTTTTTTTCAAGTGATTTTAATGTTATATGGCCTACTACATCAACAAATTCCGGTTCAACTTCTTTGAGCTTCCCGCTGATGATCTCAACGGTTTCAAGTGCTTCGGGTTTAATTCCCTGCCTGTTTTGTTCCTGGATTTTTTTTACACTTTCGATAGAAAGGGGATAATGTTTGGTACTGTCGGGCAAAGAATACCACATAAGGTTGCGGAAAATATCTTTCTTTATTAAAAAGGCCCGGCCCTTTGCCACCTCAATGATTTCGGCATCATCGGGAAAATGCTGAAGCGCATCAAGGTAAGTATCCAGTTCATAATTGAGGCAGCATTTCAACCTTCCGCACTGCCCACTGAGCTTTGTCTGGTTAATACTTAAATTCTGGTAACGGGCTGCATTTGTATTTACACTTTTAAAATCGGTGAGCCAGGTACTGCAACACAATTCCCGTCCACAACTACCAATACCACCTACTTTCCCGGCTTCCTGGCGTGCACCTATCTGCTTCATTTCTACCTTCACTCTAAACTCGGAAGCATAAATCTTAATGAGCTCACGAAAGTCAACCCTGTCATCAGCAATATAAAAAAAAGTTGCCTTCCTGCTGTCGGCCTGTATTTCCACCTCGGCCATTTTAAGATCAACCTTTAGTTGCCTCGCAATAGCCCTGCTCCTGATCAATACTTCATGCTCCCGTGATTTGGTTTCTTTCCATTTAATAATATCACTGTCTGTTGCCCTTCTTAATACTTTTTTTAATTCAGGGTTATCTTCCTTTAAACCACGTTTTTTTAGCTGCAGGCGCACGAGTTCTCCTGTTATGCTTACGGTTCCAACATCAAAACCACTTACGCCTTCAACGGAGACAATATCACCTTTATCAAAAATCTGCATGGAATTATTCCTGTAAAAGTCTTTGCGGCTTCCCTGGTTGAAAGAGACTTCAATGATACGGCAATCGCTTTCGGGGTCGCTAAAAGGAAGATTGGCCAGCCAATCATGAACATTCATGCGGTTGCACCCACCTGTACTGCATCCACCATTACTTTTACATCCGCCGGGTTTTCCTGTACTACAACTAGTGCAACTCATATCTTAGTTCAAAAAATGTGATCAATAAATAATTAAAATGAGAATAATGAGCAGATGAACCTTGACAGCCCTATTGGCATTGTATCCTGCGGATAATTTCACTATTGGCAGAAAAAATAACTCCTTGCCGTTTTTTGTAAAATTATAGAAAGCCTGCCGGCAGGCAGATAATAAAAGAAATGCGTATGGCTGAAAAGTTGTTTCAAAAAAATATATAAACTTCTGCAAAAATTCATTTTCCTCAACTTACCAAAATTAACGAATTATCCTTAATAATATGATAGAGCCTTATTGAGAGTGCATGAAACAACATTTTTGCATGGGCATTACGTTCAATATAAAAAATTGCCTTGTCAAGTTCATTGATGATAGCCTCCTGGGCCTCTATACTGCACAATTTATTAAGCCGTATAGCAAAGTCTTTTTCGTTTTCAGGAATGTGGCGATCCTGGCTAAAGGATGCCGGGTCATCTATAAACCTGACTCTTAAAGCCTGGCCAAGCAAATGAATAAAATAACGGATGAATTGTTTTTGCTTTTCACGGCCCAACTGGCTTATTTCTTCGATCCATTTAAGTTGTGCCGCCATGTTATTTTTTAAAGTTACATTGAGCCATTCTCTTATAAGCCCCTGCCAGTCTTGCTCCTCGTGTTGAAGCAATTGAAGGGCTTCACGATAGTTTCCCTCGCTTAAGCCGGCAATCTGAGCTGCACGTTCAGGAGTCGCTTTAGCTGTATTTATTAACCCGGTTTCAATTTCAGCATCGAACAGCAGGGGGATCTTGATCAGTTGTGTCCTGGACAATATTGTCGGCAAAATTCCATTTTCATCTTCTGCCACAAAAATAAAGAGTGTATCAGGGGGCGGTTCTTCAATAAGCTTTAAAAGTTTATTACCCTCTTTGCCCAAAAATTCGGGCATCCACATGATTATAATTTTATAGCGGCTTTCAAATGACTTGAGACTTAATTTATGATTTATCTGGTTACACTCTTCTGCAGTTATATTTCCCTGTTTGTTCTCAGCTCCTAAAAACTGGAGCCAGTCATAAACATTCCCATATGGGTAGGAGGTAATAAATTCCCGCCATTCATTTATGTAATCATCACTTACAGGAGGTGTGCCCGTTTTTTTGGGAATAACAGGAAAAGAAAAATGTATGTCCGGATGAATGTATTGCCGGGCTTTAATACATGACGGGCAATTACCACAGGAGTCATTTCTATGCTCTGCAAATGGAGAAGCAGAAGGTAACTCTTCATCAAATAAAGCCGGAGATTTTGCTTGCGCCTGTTTGGCCGAGGTACAAACTACATATTGCGCAAAGGCCAGGGCCATAGCGAGCGAGCCGCTGCCTTCTTTACCCAAAAATAATAAAGCATGGCTCAGCCTGTTATGCAGAACAAGATCTGTTAAATGCTTTTTTATTGCCTCCTGGCCTATTACATTTTCAAACTGCATGATAACTTTATTATTTAGCCACGCTTAAACCAATAGTAAACCGGGAGAAGGATGCTTAAGATAAAAATTTCGAACAAAATTATTTCAGATATTTAACGATATCGTCACTTAACGGGCCTATATTACTATCAAACTTTGCTATCAATGTCCCATTCTCATCCAATAAAAATTTGGTGAAATTCCATTTGATTTCGGCATCCATTACACCATTTTCTGTTTTATTGGTAAGCCACTTAAATATGGGAGACGTATCGTCACCCTTTACAGAAACTTTTGCCGCCATTGGAAAAGTTACCCCATAATTTTTCACACAGAATGCTTTAATAGAATCGCTGGTGCTGAATTCGTGATTAAAATTATCTGCAGGAAATCCAACTATGACCAACTTGCTTTTGTACTTCTGATATAATTTTTCAAGGTATTCGTATTGCGGAGTAAATGCGCAATGCGATACGGTATTTACAATCAATATTTTTTTGCCTTTAAACTTGGAAAAATCAATCGTGCCGCCACTAAGCGCATCAATCTTAAAATCATAAATTGATTTTGATGTCAAAAAAGGCCCCGGTGAAGCTGGTACTATGAAGGACAGGAAAATCAGGGAAGCGCATGCAACAAATAAATGTTTCATATTCTTTTTTTGCAAAGATACTAATTCGTAAAATGACCGGCAGAAATCCGCAACGCGAAAATTTGCAGAAAATATATCTTTCGTGACAGCCGGCTTCACCGGTAGAAACAGGCTTCGTGACCGGTGAGGCCACCGTGAAATATTTAACCCATGATAAAACGCAGCGGGTCAAAAATAAAAACTTTTATCGCCTGATCAGTTTAAATATTTTAGTAACTCCTGGTATGCTTTCAAGCCAGGAGAGTCAGGCTTATTGTCAGGGACTAACCTGGCCTTATTATTAAAAACAGTGATAAATTTCCCATTTTCGTCAAATAAGAATTTAGTGAAATTCCACTCAATCGGATGGTTGAATCCTTGTTTTTCTGCTTCGCCAACAATGTATTTATATATTGGAGCCATGTCATCACCCGCTACCGATACTTTCTCTGCCATCGGGAAGGTAACTCCATAGTTCTTTTTGCAGAATTCTGCAATTTCGTCATTGCTACCTGGTTCCTGACTTCCAAAATTATTGGCGGGAAAACCGACGATAACCAACTTATCTTTATATTTTTCATACAATTTTTCAAGGTCATCATATTGAGGTGTATTGCCACATTTTGACGCGGTGTTTACAACCAGTATTTTTTTCCCTTTAAATTTAGAAAAGTCAATGGTACCTCCGGTGAGGCCATCAACCTTAAAATCATAAATTGATTTGGCTTTTACAAAAGATGCCGGTGAAGATGGGGCTATAAAAGATACAAGAGCCACAGATACACAGGCGACAAATAATTTTTTCATTTTCTTTTTTTTTCAAAGATAGGAATTCATGAAATGACAATGGAAATCTATATTGTGAAATTTGCGGAAAATTATCTTTCATAACAACCAAGGTCCGGAGCAGCATCTCTTGATTTATCATCAAGATCGAAAAGGAAAGGAGTTACAACACCTGTGCCTATTGAAGGAGAACCGGCCTGCAAATGGAAGTTATAATATTGGTGTGCCACATCAATGCTGTCAAACACCGGGTCTATATTTTTTATTGAATTAGGATCAAAAATGCCATTGGCAACATCGTCTTTAGCCTTAAAAAGAACATGGGAAAAAATTGCCGAAAAAGCATCTGTGCCCTGTTTATCTACTATGATCTCATCATCCACATTTCCCCCATCTCCCCAAAAAATACAATTTTCAAAAAATGCCTGGAGCGGTTTAGTTAGTGTAGCGCCTCCCTGCATTGCAGCATTTGAAAGCTGCAGCACCGGAGTTTTATGTGTTATAAAAAAATTGTTGTACGAAGCGACGGTACAATGTATAAATCGGTAATCACCACCAAGACCCAGTTCTATATTGCTGCCGCAGTTGCTGATAAGGCAATTATCGGCATAAATATTTGTATGAATACCGAGGATCCCGGCATCATACACATTATCTATAATGCATTGTGAAATGGTGAGTTTGGGATTTGCATTTAATGAAAGATCCTGTGCAATAATACCCTGGTATGCATTTTTAATAACGACGTGCTTTAAATAATTATCCTTACTGCTGCCCGTAAAAAAAATCCCAGGCCAGCTTGCCGGTAAGTCACGGTAATCAGGATCAAGCCGGTCGCCGTTAAATATTATGCTATCTTGTTTTGTACCATTAGCTATTAAAGTTCCATCCACTAAAAAAGGAGCATTTGCATGTAAGAATATTCTTGTTCCCGGTGGAATAGTGAGTGTTGCATTGGAATCAATTAAAATACCGCCAAGTATCACATAAGGCAACGTTTTGATAAAGGAGACGTTTCCCGTAATTTTTATGCTGTTAAGAAAGACAGCATTCTGGCCGTAGGCCTGTAACTGAACAAATTTTTGATTACCGTTATAGCTTATCAGGATGCTGTCGCGAAAAATGAAAGGAAGATTAGCCGCAGATGGATTTATGTTCACCTGAACAAAAACGTATATGCTGTCATTGGCATTTATTTCTACGTCATCTACCTCGGTTGCGGATGTGCCATCGACATTCACTTTAAATGCAGAAGAAGCACCTCCCGATAATTTTACCTGCGATAAACGAAGCTTTTGATTATTATCATTAAAAATTTTGAATGATTGCGTAATTGAACCTGCTGAGGTAAAAACTGTGTCATAAAATAATGTGTCGGTACTTGTATTCAGGACGGCCTGTGGGCTTGTAATAAAAGATTCTTTTTTGCAGGAAAAAATAATTATTGATAATAAAAAGAAAAAGACAGGGTATTTCAGAGGAGTCATTTGTCAAAAATATGTTTTATTGTTTAATGGTTGACCATTACGCCAGGCAGGAGAGTTGTTAATTACCTGACTATTTTGTGGCAATGGCCAGGGCTGCGATACTCAACGTAGTACCTTCTATCTTTAATATTTCTGCACCACATGCTTCAAGAGTTGCACCTGTTGTTATAACGTCATCTACGAGTAAAATGTGTTTTCCCTCTAAACTTCCGGGTTCCAAAACGGAAAAGCTTTTTTCAACATTTTCCCAGCGCTGGATGCGGCTTTTTTTTGTTTGCGTCTCAGTATGCACAATCCTGGTAACATTTCTCGTTATCAAGGGGCTATTCGTGATTTCATTAATACCGGCACAAAGTATTGAGGATTGATTATAGCCTCTCTTAAATTCCTTTTGTGCAAATAAGGGTAATGGCACCAGTGCATCGATGTGAGCAAAACGATTACTGTTTAATAAACTTGTACCTATAAGGTTTCCAAGATACAATCCCGCTTTCCTGTTGCCCCTGTATTTAAATTCATGAATGAGATTTTGAATGATGGAATCTTTTGAAAAATAAAATTCGCTCATTGCAGCAGCAACCGGTATTCTTCCCCAAAAAATTTTTTCCACAGGATTATTTGCATGCAAGGCAAAACCTGTATGTGGTAAATTGTTGATACATTCAAGACACAAAAAATTTTCCTTTTCTATAACATCGCTTCCACATCCAAGGCAGTTGTGCGGATAGAAAAAATGCAGCAGGGGAGATAATATAGCAGAATGCGGTCTCAAATCAATTCACTATTGTTACATTATTAAAATAAATATTGATATAATTCTTCAACTTTACCCAGTGGTACCACTTCAATACTTTGCCGGTCACCAGGCAGGTAAGATTTATCTTTAGCGCCTTTGGTACCTGCAAGCCTGTAAGAAAGATTGTATTTACTTACAATTATTTTTTCAAAACCAAGTTTTTGAGCCTCTGCAATGCGCTGCTCAATACGGTTAACGGCTCTTATTTCGCCACTAAGACCTACTTCTCCCGCAAAACAAATATGTAGCGGCAGGGCAACATCTTCGTATGAAGAAAGCAAAGCACTGAGAACAGCAAGGTCAATGGAAGGGTCTTCTACTTTAATACCGCCTGCGATGTTTATAAAAACATCTTTTACACCAAAATGAAATCCTCCGCGTTTTTCCAAAACTGCAAGCAGCAACTGAAGCCTCCTTAAATCAAAACCGGTATTGGTTCTTTGCGGAGTGCCATATACGCTTTGAGTTACCAGGGCCTGTACTTCTATAAGCAATGGCCTTATGCCCTCTATTGTTGCTGCAATTGCGACGCCGCTTAACTGTTCTTCTTTCTGTGTAATCAATATTTCCGAAGGGTTGCTCACCTGCCGCATGCCTTCTCCTGTCATTTCATAGATTCCCAATTCTGATGATGAACCGAACCGATTTTTTAGTGTGCGTAAAATACGATAGGCATAATTACGGTCGCCTTCAAATTGTAACACCGTATCAACCATGTGCTCCAGAATTTTTGGTCCGGCAATGCTTCCGTCTTTAGTGATGTGCCCGATTAAAAAAACAGGTGTATTGGTTTCCTTTGCAAAGCGCTGAAATTCGGCAGCACTTTCTCGTATTTGCGAAACGCTGCCCGGTGCTGATTCTACATAAGGAGACTGTAAGGTTTGAATTGAATCAACAATTACAAGCTGGGGTTTTAATTTTTTTA
>JBDTZL010000013.1:0-18125 GCA_040005125.1 Ginsengibacter sp. | reverse complement strand
ATGTTTCTGAACTGCATCCGCTAAATGAGTTAATTGATGGCGCAGAATTGTATTCACGCATTTGTGAGGAGGAAGATGCTGAAATTTACACGAAGCTTACCTACCTGCGGGCATCACATTTGCAGGAAAACTGTTCACAAAAATCATTTGGATTGAATTAATATTTGCAATGGCCAATTCCATTTTATCTGATAGGCGGTTGAGGATTTTTTTTAGCGTATGGTGGCTTGTATGGATGTTCATTCAATACATTATGCTTAAGGAACTTCATATTGATGATAAACACGCCGTTACCGATAGTGTAGTTAGCAATTTACTTTTAGCAGCGGTTTGTTTTTTCATAAGTAACAATATGAAATACTACCTGCCGCGGCAGGAAAAATACTGGTATATACTTATTACCAGTCTTACGTTAAGCGGCTTTTGGATACTTCTTCAACACGGGGCAATGTGGTTAATTTTCAGGGAAGGAGATTCTTACCCGGGTGTAATCAGTTCATCATGGAGCATTCGGTATGGGGCGGGATTTTTATTGATTAGCAGTATGAGCATCTTTAGTTTATTATGGTACAGTCAGCGGGAGCAAAAAGAGATGGGCGAAAGAAAATCTGAAGCAGAAAATCTTGCCAAAGAAGCAGAATTATTTAAACTGCGTCAGCAATTGCAACCGCATTTTTTGTTTAATAGTCTTAATTCAATAAGCGCGCTTACAAGTTCACAGCCTGAAAAAGCAAGACACATGATTCAGCAGTTGAGCGATTTTTTGCGGGGCACATTAAAGAAAGATGATCAGCAATGGAACACGTTGGAAGAAGAAATACAATACCTTGGGCTTTACCTTGACATAGAAAAAGTAAGGTTTGGCCACCGCCTTCAAACAGAAATGGTTTTTACCAGCGAAATCCTGTCGCTTAAATTACCTGCATTACTCCTGCAACCGGTTGTGGAGAATGCGATCAAATTTGGTTTATACGATACTTACGGGGATGTGTTAATAAGGCTGAACGCAACCATGGAAAATAATTATTTAAAGATCATCATAGAAAACCCGTTTGATCCCGAAACATCACAGCCACTAAAAGGGACCGGCTTTGGTTTATCCTCTGTTCAAAGAAGATTATTTCTTTTATTTGCAAGACAGGACCTTTTAAAAACACAAAAAGACCAGGAAAATTTTATTACAACCATACTAATACCACAATCCATATGAAGGTTATAATTATTGATGATGAGCCACTGGCAAGGAGCATTGTAAAAGAGTATTTACAATCATATGCCGATATTGAAGTAATTGCAGAATGTAATGATGGCTTTGAAGGAATGAAAGCTATTCAACAATACGACCCCGGCCTGATTTTTCTTGATATTCAAATGCCTAAAATCAATGGGTTTGAAATGCTGGAGCTGATTGAAAATCCCCCGGCAGTAATTTTCACGACGGCCTTTGATGAATTTGCAATAAAGGCTTTTGAATTAAATGCAACTGATTATCTTTTGAAGCCATTTAGCAAAGAACGTTTTGATAAAGCGGTTCAAAAACACCTGCAGCATTCGGCTACTCCCGAATCGCACCCTGTACTGGAAACAGCGGCGCAATCGCCTGCGCAGCAAAATCGCATTGTGGTAAAAGATGGGAGTAAAATCAAAATAATTCCGGTGAATCAAATTCATTATTTGGAAGCTGCAGATGATTATGTAAAAATTGTAACAGGAGATGGCTCGTTTTTAAAAAAAAGAACTATGAGTTTTTTTGAGCAATCACTTGGTATGTATCATTTTGTACGCACTCACCGGTCTTATATCGTGAATACACAGCTTATAACACGTATTGATGCATATGAGAAAGACAGCCACCTTGTATTATTAACTACCGGGGCTAAATTGCCGGTAAGTAAAGCGGGATATACAAAGCTGAAAGAGGTATTGGGAATATAAATAGTTACCTGGTTGTTGGATGCCGGGACTGGATTTTTCGAGAGATATTTTTACAAGGTTACCAATAAAGATCCTGCCTGCCTTTATAAATCCATCATACCGCCATCGGGCACATTGGCGTGAGTTGCGTGTGGAATAATATCGTTTCCTTTTTGTTCAGGACAAATAATGAAAATAGCAGAATCTACCTGGTTTGTATCACGGCCTGCTGCCAGCCAGGTTTGAACTATGGCTTGTTTGCTATTGCAAAAATTCTTTCCTTTAATATGATTATCGTGTGCGGAATATCATACACCCTCCTTGGGGAAATACCGGCAAGGATGTCCGTGCCAATTGAGTGTTTCTTAAATCCACTTACAAATCTTTAAACCTCGGGTTTTTGAACAAAAATTTTTTAATCGTTTTCGGATTTTATGAATGTTTAAAATAGTAATATAAAACAAAGTCATTGTTAATGAATGAAAGCTTTGAATAAATTAGTATATCAACAGGAAGAAGGAATAATTTGAAAAAGTAATTAAATTGAGCTCACGCTGATAAAGAAAACACAGGGTAATTGCGGCATCGTCCTGAATATGGTTTAATTATTGTGGTATCGAACGGCTATGAATCGAATACTAATTGTTGATGACAACTTCGACATACTTTGGGTAGTAGAAACAGTATTAAAAAGATATGGTTTTGAAGTTATGGCTTTACCGAAAGGAGAGGATGTACTACCAAAAACAAAGTCGTTCCACCCCCAGATCATTTTACTGGATGTTTTTCTTTCAGGAATTGATGGAATCGAAGTTTGCAATAAATTAAAGGCGAACCCGGTTACGAAGGACATACCTGTTATCATGTTCTCTGCGCATACAAATTTTCCCGATATTAAGAAATTTTGCAAGGCTGATGATTTTATTGCCAAACCCTTTGATGTAACCGAACTGATAAGAAAAATAAAATATCAGATTGATGCCCGTCCGGATTTACAGTTAAACGGGTAGATATTATGTCATTAAATAAGCATTGGTAAGCAATACAATGCTAACGCTAATACAATAGAGTAAATAAAAGAGCCTTCATTTTTGTGAAGGCTCTTGCTTTAGTGGACACACGGGAACCAATTCCACAATGACGCGTTTATTGTCAATCATATTTGCATGTATGGACGTCAAAACCGGATCCGGGCAATATTTAGTAACAAAACGTGGCATTCAAATTAAATTTCCCGAAACGCTATATATAGATCCGAAAATCTATGACAGCGGATAATTTTGCAAAAAGCAATGGAAAGGAAACCATGGTAGCCACTGCACTCATCATCTTTATAAAAAGAAATAAAGAGTATATGGAAATTGCAACAGTAAGTTCATCTCTTGAATATTATGATAAAATAAGGATGCGAATGAATAAGCTCCTGCTGGTATTGCCGCACAATAAGCTGGATTGGACAAACATGCCGGGGAAGTTCAGTATCAGCGACCAGGTGGAGTTATATCGCGGCAATTGACGGTATATGTTTGCAGAGACCATCGCAGGAAGGTTATCTTCTTATCATGGATGTGGTAAAAGCCTGGCTAAAGGATATGACAATGTGATACAATATTTTAATGAATTACACCGGCAGTCCATAGAGATATTCAGTAACCTCACCCATGAGGAGCTAAAGAAGAAATGTATGACGCCCGGTAATGTTGAAATAACGGTATGGAAATGGTTGCGCACTATGGTAGAGCACGAAATACACCACCGGTATTTGGATTAACCGCAGAAGACGTGGAGGGCAGAAGTAGTTTTGTGAATACCACTCGTTATCCTGACCATCTATCAATTTAAATAAACCGGGGAAAGTGCAAAAGATATTAATTTTTAGTATCTCATTTACGTTGAGTCTTCCGGGTGCATATATACGCGAGGAAACTACTTCATAAAACTTAAATATCAAACCGGGAAAAAAACACCAGGATTTTACAGATCGCGGAATCCTTAGCGGAACTTGTAAAAAACAAAAAGCCTGAAATATAATACCATATTATATTCCAGGCTTTTTGTTTAGCTGTAGGGGGAGGTATCTCACCCCCCTATTTTCGCTTTTCCTCAATTAACTGCAACTACTACCAATGCTGGTAAGAGCCTTATCAGTATTGAAAAGAGAAATTAAGGAAAAACAAGGGTAGTTAAAAAAAAGTGTACCCCAATAGTGTACCCCAGCATTTTAAACGGTAAATTCGTACCGTTCAAATTTAGCAGGCATGAAAATCAATTTTTATCTGAAGAATCCCAGCGGGGACTATGAGACATGGATATACTGTTTAATCAGTTATCAAAACAAGCGGGTTAAGATTTACACTGATCAGAAAATAAATCCCAAATTTTGGAATTTGGAGGCTCAAAGAGTTAGGCAGACATTAAAGTTTAAAAATCACTCGGAATATAATTCCTGGCTATTGGATATTATTTCTGCTGCAGATAAAATAGAGCTTGACTGGAAAAAACTAAACAGTGACAAAGCTGAGATTCCACCAATTCCCAGCCATGTATTAAAGGAAAAGTTAAGAAAATACCTAACCAAAATAACTAAAGATGAGAGGAAGGAAAAGGAGAAATTTACTTTTTGGGGATATTATGAGAACTTTTTGCACCGCATGGAAAATGGTACAAGGGTACATTTAGAAAAAGGGACACCATTAGCTTCCAAAACAATTTTTCAATTTCACAATCTGAAAAGGCATCTTATAAACTTTGAGCAAAGGGAAAAGTTTAAAATTGACTTTGAAAATATTGATCTTAACTTTTATAAAAAGTTTGTAGACTACCTTACCATAAAACTTCAAGTTGGTCCCAATACGATCGGTAAATTAATTACAAATCTCAAAGTGTTCTTAAGAGAAGCGCTGGAAGACGGAATAACAGCAAATAATGTCTTTACTCATCGAAAATTCAAGTCGCTCAATTTTAAGAGCGATACCGTTTACCTAACTACCGCTGAAATAAAGGAAATGCAAAACCTCGATCTTGCCGGTCAACCCCGTTATGATAGGGTAAGAGATACATTTGTAATTGGCTGCTATACCGGGTTGAGATTTTCTGATTTGATAAAAATACAACCCCATCATATAGAAAACGGTATGATTGAGATAACTCAAACGAAAACACAAAACGCAGTTGTAATTCCAATGGTGAAGGATGTAGTACAGATTTTAGAAAAATATAAAAATTCCCTACCTAAAATCAGTAACCAAAAGTATAACGAGTACCTCTATGAAGTTTGCAAAAAATGTGAGGCATTGAAGTTAGAGATAACTACTCATGCAATAAAGGGTGGTAAGAGAACAACCATCATAATGCCCAAGTATGAATTTATTAGCTCTCACACGGCCCGTCGATCTTTTGCAACAAATGAGTATAAGGCAGGTGATTTAGAGGTTAGTGAAATCATGGCTATAACCGGGCATAAAACAGAAAAGGCATTTTATAAATATATCCGGGAAACACCCAAAGAAACTGCAATGCGTATAAAGCAAAAGTTTGTTGACAGGGAGCTTAGACAGGCCGCTATTACAAATCACCTGAAAGCAGTGTAATAGTGGTTTTTGCTTCAGAATCGCGGCATTGATTGCAACTAATAACGATACTTGCAAAGGTTCAATTTAATACAATGAAATACCAGGATACCTATAAGGACTTTGAAAGTTTATTTAAAGAGGCAGTTGAAATGGGGATTATAGCTATTGATATTCCCGAAGACCCGCCTACGGGTAAAAAACCCGGCTATAAGTACAATGAAGAGGCAATCTATGGTTTAACAATGGATTTTCACTTCCTGAATTTTAGAGACGGGTTAATCGAAAGCGGAAAGTGGGATGGAGAAAACAAGAAAGAATATACTGAGCAATTAACAATAGAAAATCTTGTCCAGTGCCTAAAACGTGAGGAAGTAAAATATATTGAACAATTATCGACAAATGAATATATTATAAATTTAAAAAGGGAGAGAGAGAAAAAAGGAGAAACCGAACGTTTACAAAAAATTGAAAATGAAATCATTGCATCGCCGAATAGCCGTAGGACTGATTCTGAAAAATTAATATGGAAGGGACAAAAAAATCAACTCTATAGTACTTTAAGACAATTAAAAAATGATTATGAATTCGTAGCAAATAGTTACAATAGCTTAGCAGAATTTCTAATCCAAAACGTTTCTGGGTTTGAAAATACCAGTAAAGAAACAATTGAAAAAGAGCTCAAAAAAAATACGCCCCTCCCGAAACAAAAACGAGTTGAAATAACACCGGGGGAGTCAGGATGAAAAAATAAACTATCCCCCCAAACAGTACGGGGGAATTGTTTCCCCTTTACTTTATTTGTCCATTTGCGCAAAATAAATTGCAAATGGCAAAGGAATTAAATATTCAATTCCAATTCCCCATAGATGAATTGGCTACAGCAGTAGCCGAAAAATTAATTCCCTTCTTCAATGGAATCAAACGGGAGGAAATCTCTCCCCCAGAAACCTATAAAACTCGAAAGGAAACAGCAGTCAAACTCAAAGTCTCACTTCCAACTTTAAACGAATACACCAAACGAGGGTTAATTATTGGCTATCGCTTTGGGGTACGAGTGATGTATAAGGAAAGCGAAATCGAGGCAGCTCTCATAAAAATGAATTTTGGGAGAAGCAGCCATGAATAACATCTTAAAATTAAATCAAAGAAACTATTCAACGAGGAATCGAGATGTCCAATAAATTAACAGGATATGAATTATCGCGGAAGTGGTTTGATTTCTGTTTTGAAAACCCAGACAAAATTAACCCAAATCAAACTGCTCTTTATTTTTTTGCTATCGAATGGTGTAACAGATTAGGATGGAAAACAAAATTCGGCTTACCTACCTCAATTACAATGGAGGCCATTGGTATAAAATCGTACAACTCATATAAAAAAACTTTAACCGCATTAATAGATTTTGGCTTTATAGAAATGGTTGAATGTAGCAAGAATCAATATACTTCAAACATAATTGCCCTGTCAAATTTTGACAAAGCAATAGATAAAGCACTTGACAACGCACTTATGAAGCACGTACCAAAGCAAGGTGAAAGCACCTACCAAAGCAATAATAGTATAAATAAACTATCAACCAACAACGAAGAACAATTAAACATTTCGGACTTACCTGAAATAAACATCACTTTTAAACTTTTTTGGGATTTATATGATAAAAAAAAGGGTCCGCCGCAAAAAATTGCAGTTATGTGGGGAAGGCTATCGGATGCAGAAAGAGTGAAAGCAATGGAGCATATCCCGAAATACAAAATTGAGCGGCCGGACAAGCAATTCAGAAAAGACCCTCAAACATATTTAAATGAGAAAACATTTAATGACGAAATCATAAAGCACAACGAAAATGGCCATTCAAAACAAACAGGAGGTAGCTATAAACAAAATGCGACCTCCAACTATGCCGATAGATTATTTGAAGAGTTTAAAGAATTGGAGTAGCAATGAAATTGCAGTATATGAGTCCAAACATGCAGGCCTCCCATTTGGTAAACTGAGTAGACAGCAACTCAAAATTGCCGTTACCGGCATTGCATTGAATATTTCAGTAATCACTGGATGCCAATTACCAATTGATCAAAGGCATATTGATTCGCTTGACCACGAGATTTCAAAATTTCTTACCGATAATAGGGCTTTTTCCACTCTAACTTTTGAAGAAATTATGATGGCTTTCAGGTTTAATGCTGCAGGCAAATTGGACGAAAAGGTAAAACACTGGAATAATATTCTTAATCTGGATTATTTGGGAGAAGTATTGAATTTATGGGTTAAGCTCCGAGATGTGGTTGAAAAAAAAGCTGAAGATGAAGAAATTAAGTCCATGTTATCCCTCCCTACTCTGCCTTGTGCTAAAATTCCGAATAATGAAATGATTGAGATAGCAAGGCATATTTGGAATTTCACCAGCGATTACAAATTGATCCCGCACAGGGCATACGACCTTCTATTAAAACAAGGTCTCATCAACTTAAGTGAGGAAGAGAAAACTCAGATCAAAAAAGCGGCGAAGGCGGACGTTAATGAAATCTTTAATGGAGACGATTATCTTTCTCGAAATTCAAACCGCGAAACTTGGGAATCAAGGGTTTCAAAACAGATTGCAGTCGCAAAATGGTTTGATCAAGAAAGTAAACACCCTGAAGAATGTCAAATATACAACCGCCCACACAAATAGGGCGTTGTAGAAAATGATCGAATTTGCAATTTCGTTGGTTGATTGTGAGGACGAAATGTACCGGGCAAAAACGCTTATTCCGATCATTCCCACATCCACTATCTAAAAGAGCCGTTAACGACGATTATTTAATGCATCATGGGGCATTATCGGGCATTTTATTAACCGTTTGTTATGGTATTATGGCAATTTAGGAACCGGCGATCATTGAAAGCCAAATGATTACATCAATACCGGACTCAATACTACGAAAATACTACGATCTCATGCCAGGAGGATACAAGAATATTAACGGCCATGATGGAAACACATTTGCCTCAAACAACCAACCCAAAAACCGGAAGGTCAGCTCCAAACCTCTCAAAGAGTTACTCCTGAAGGAACTCAGCAAAAAAGAGGAGATCATCGTCTCAGGGTTTGACGTTGTTACGGGCAAGTTTCATAAGATTCGGGTATCAATGCCGACAAAGCGAATGATCATAGCAGCTCTCTGCAGGAAGGCGGCCCGCGGTGACAATGTTGCCATCGGTATTGTGTTCGATCGTATAGATGGTAAGGTGAGCCAACATACAGACTTCGGGCAGGATGATATTACGATCACCATAAATGGCAAACCTCCCAATGGCCAATATTGAAATCGAATTTGATTAAAACGGATAATTTATGTTGGAGTTCAGTCCCTGCCATACACTGACCTTAGTTAGAATTTTCATGCTTGAGATGAACTTATATTTTTCCTCAATAAGTTTCAATATTTCTGAAGAGGTAGTTTTAAGGGCTTTACAAATTTGAAACACTGTTGCCAGAGTGGGCATTCTTAATCCCCTTTCCATCATTGATATAAATGAGCGGTCGCCTTGCACCTTGATTTATAAATATGCTCGTAAAAAATGGGCTTTTACATGAACGAGGTTTGCCAGTTACAATGAACCGGTATAACAACGGGGAAAATACCATGTTTGTGTCAGGAGATAAAGAAAATCTGTTTATTCAATCGAAGTCAAACCCGGGCATGGCAAAATTCACGGATAAGCATGAAGCTTCCTGCGAGCTTCCAAAACCGATAGTGCTGCCAAGTGAATTATTTTGTTCTTCATTATTCTTTTCTGTTCCTCGAGACTCTTAGGCAGTATTTTTTTCATTATAGTTAGGCTTAAATATTTTCTATTAATTTTTTTCGAATGTAAATTTATTTTTTTTTGCAAAAATTTTTCATATCATAATTTAACCCGCAAAGGTATTCATGGTTATTTTTCTGCCGTAAACACATTACAAAATTGTAAACCGTCTTTGGAGCAGTATGGGGAAAATCCGGATGGTATTCCTTTAGCCAGTCATGCACCTGAGGATAAATCTCTGGCTATAATCTGCGGAGAGATATTTAAAGCATTTAGAACTGTCCTTGAGTTTAAAAACAATGTTTAAGTTGACAGGTCTATAGCAGGCAACGACAGTTTGTGAAAAACTATCACAGGGTCTTGCAAAAGAGAACCAGATACTTTGTTTTCCAAACAATATTCTCCTTGAGTAAAACGTTTAATAATCCTGTAAGCAACAATGACGGTTTCTAAAATTTACAATGCTATGCCGAGATACATTATTAGTTTAATCCTTTTCAGTTCACTATTAACTTCCTGCGACAAAAATTACAAGTATGTAGAAGTTGTTCAAGAAGAAAGTATTTTGGGTGAAACAGAGACTAAAGAAAAAGAATCCAAACCAATCAAAGCTGCCGACGATTCTACTGCTTATTTAGAAGCGTATCAGGATTTTTGTATCTCACTTAAAGTAAACAAGGATATGAAGGCATCTTTAGGCAAGACATACTCAACACCAAAAAGTTTTAAACTCTACAATGACAAAGGACTAGAAATAGCCACTTCGGTTGTTTTCGGTGACAAAGACAAAAGAGAAAAGGAAATTGAAGAAAGAATATTTTCAATGGAAAATGCTGTTCAGAAATCTGTTGACAAAATGCAAAAAATGCAAAAATGAAATTGATTATTGTTGATTTTTTTGAAAATAAAGATAAAGAAAGGTATACCTTATCACAAATATGCAGAAGAACAAATAGTGCTGAAAAAAAGGATGAAATAGACGATATGTTTCGTAGTCCTTACTTGGGTCTAAACTGATATATAGTTGCCCATTATTTACAGTATGTCTACTCTATTATTTTTTATCTTTTTTAATGAACGTTCAATGATAGTCTAACCGCTGAGCCTATCAGGGAGGAAGTTTAATGTTTAGGCTAATTTCCTTCAATTTAGTCTGTTTATTATAATCTATCTTATAAATAATTCAATGCATTAATCCACCTAACATATAAATACACAAGAATGAAAAAAAAATTTTTTTACGCCATCAATCCGTATTTTTCTGCTATTGACAATGGCCATCTTTTTCGTAAGCCATTCAGTGCGTTATACGCATTAGTAGCAATGGTTAATTTACTTTATCCTTTTACATTAGCTTTCAGACTTTATCGTGCTCAGTTTGATGACCATTCACCACAATTTTTAACATTCTGCATAATCGGGTGGGTAGTTATTGCTTTTGTGAGTTGGGTAAGTTTTCAATTATGGTGGAATAGAAAATCAAAAGTTATTATAACCTCTAACGCAGGGGATGAATTTGTTGCAACGCCTGTGGTTTGTCATCTGATACGCACTTTGGGCGAATGGATTGGTACTTGGATAGGTATAGTAGGTTTTTTTATATCGCTCTTATCAATTTTTTTACCTGAGGAAGCGCACGCTTTATATGATTATTTGGGAGTTTCTTTACTTGATTTCGAATTTTATAAATTTTTGATGCCGATTATTGGTTTTTTTATCATTGTGGTTACAAGATTTTTAGCGGAACAATTCACAGCTCTTTCTTCAATCGCAAACAACACAAAAAACAAAATAAATAAGCCTGCTTTACCAGTATTTAATTCTTTAGTATCGGCGCAATAGCTTCGAGATGCCTTATTCACTTTAGTAATAGATACAAATATGGGTTGCGCTTGAAATGCCTTAGTTCCGGATGGTAGTAATGGGTGAAAAAGGGCAGTGCAGAAACAGGGCCAATACACTTTTAGGAGTGTAGAATACCAGCGCAAGCCCATTCATTTTTTTGTGATGCTGATGTCCAGGTCAAGAATCAATTCAAAATGTTTTGGGACACCACTGTCTTTTAATAATATAATTGCTTACAATACAAGCATTTGTAACTAATATAGTGGTGTGGGGGGCGCACTACAACCAGGGTGATGTATTTCTTACTTTTTATATACTTCATCAATTAAACCTTAAATAATTGCTCCTGAAATTGCCCCCCTTACGACTATAAATATCATAAACAATTGAATTTCAAGCCATAATCAAAATATCCAGCGGAGAATAAGGGTTCAGAACCTTGTCCTGAAAGTCGCGCTGGGTCAATATTTCAGAATGGTTAGAATTCTTACTCACCGAATTACTCACCATTTTTTGTATTGCTTTTTAGCTGCAATGCTACGATGCAAATATAAGCAAATTCAAAGGTTTTTTAACAACTTTTATCCAAAAAAAAATATTAGCAGGCTTCACTTTGTAATCCCTCCAGATTGTTTTAATGGTAGCCCACCATAAGGCAAGAATGGATGGAAATTCACAACTGCTTCGGATTCTTAATTAAAATCAATTTCATAGAAATAGTTAATGACAAGTTATGACTTATTCTAAAAGTAATATCTTTTTTTATGAGCCTACATATTTCTCTATTCTTGCATTGACATGTCATTATTTAGTAGAACAGCAATATTTTGAACGGATAATATAAACAGGCAAAAGAAGATTTAACAGTTGATTGAGTATAAAACCAAATTTGATTAAAAGTTTGAAAGTAAAATATTAAATTCATCCCATATGAATATGGATACTGTGAAGGAAATGGATATGAATAACAGCTCATACATCCTAACGCTTAATTACGGAATGTTGCGCTCACTTCTTAAGACTATTTTGCCTGATGTACCTACGACAGAATTGCGTTTTTACACTCACAGGAAACGTGAACCGTTATGTATGGGGCATTAATAATAGAACAGTAAACCAGTCGGATAAAATTTTAATAGAGAAAGGACAAAATGTTCGGATAATACTTTTCAATAACTCTATGATGCGCCATCGTATCCATTTGCATGGAGATGCCTTTAGAGTTTTGAACGGACAGGGTGAATATGCTCCTTTAAAAAATGTATTAGACATTATGCCCATGGAAAGAGATACTATAGAATTTGCTGCGAGCCAAGTGGAAACTGGTTTTTTCAATGCCATATTTTATATCACATGATGGCAGGAATAGCCAGAGTTTTCACTTATGCAAGCTCGCCTGTAGATGCTGAATTACCTTATGAGGCAAAAGCATGCAGGGAATTTAAACGGGATAATCATATGTTGCATCTTATGGCAAAGATAGGCTTGGAAAACAATGGTAGCGATGGAGAAATCATGCTGGAAGGCAATGAATATAATTTGCAACAGATGTGGCATCTGGGCTACCATGATGAGCATGGTTACGAAAGTGAAACTAATTTTGGACGATATATTGGGAAGATGCAATGGTGGTTTCCTTATGTAGGTTTCGACTACCATTACAAGAAAGAGGGTATGCATCATAAAAATATATTTGGTGATGACAAATACAATTTATTAGGCCAGGCGAGCAATAAAAATAACCGGAAAACTTTCGATGCCGGTATTCAATATACATTGCCAATGCTGGTGGTTGTGGACGGGAGAATTGATGGCGATGGAAAAATTCGTTTTCAGTTGAGTCGTGACGATGTACCCCTTACCAATCGCCTTCGGTTCAATTTTATGGTAAATACCGATAAGGAGTATGCTGTAGGGTTTAGGTACGTAGTGAGAAAATGGCTTGCATTGTCTTCCCATTATGACAGTGATATGGGATTAGGACCGGGTGTTACATTAATTTATTAAGTTAATACAACAATATTTACATTTCCACCCAATAAAAAAATTATGATACCGCACTCAGTTCAACACCAACCACGATATAGAAACATTTGTGAATAAAATTATGAAAATGCAGGATGCATCTTGACAATAATCGTATTTATATGCCGTTACTACTGTTATTATCAAAGTCATTATAGATAAAATCATAAAAATTAGGGGAACATTTTTACCCTAACTTGGTTTTATAGATTAATAAAGGTATATTGCAAAGAATGAATATAACAGCTCCCATAAAGTTAAAAGCTGCTTTGCTATTTGTTGTATTCGCCTCGAATACGGTGCTCGGTTTTGCCTGTGCTGTTGGCGTAGATAAGGCTTTTATAAAACGCATCATTAGCCATGTTGGAATTGTGGAAGCAACCGAATCCACCTTAAGTGGGCATGCTGTTAGCAAAACGGACCATCACAATGAACAAAAGCACCGGGAAAAAGATTGCCGTTGCAATAAAGAAAAAGATAACTGCTGTAATAAGAAAGTTGTTTCATTTGAACAATTGGATAAAACCATAACTCAATTTATTACTGCAAACTTTGCCTTGCCCGCCTGTGAATTACCGGCCTTCTTATCATTAACCACGAGAATTTATTCTGGCACTTCTATTACAGTGCTGAATTATATCTTTAGAAATCTTCATTCCCCTCCAGAGGACATACGTGTGTCCATTCGGTCCTTCCAAATATAATTTAGTGTTTATTATTCAGCATTGGTTATTTACCCATGTCTGTAATTATTTTATTTAAAACATAAATCAATTAATTAAAAAGAAACTTTTTACGAGTTGCTTTTTTATACAAACAGCTTCCCCAACGCGCATTTCTTTAATGAAAGTAATGATGTTTTGTAATTGTTTTATCGGTATATCTAAGTCTGTATAAGATACAATATTGATCATTTACTTGGAAAAATGGGAATAAATGGCTACTAAAACTAACCTTAATTTAATGTTGGTAAAATGCCCTGTTTGCAAAAGTAGCAATGCAACGCTTGTGGGTAAGGGTGAGGATTTTGAATATAGTTCCAGTTCACATACGTTTTTGGCAAGGCGGTGCAATTCATGCAGCCTGATTTATTTGAATCCACGTCCGTCAATTTCCGAATTTGAAAAAATTTATCCACCAACCTACCATTCGCTTGATTTTTCTGAGAAGAATTTCGGCTTTATCCATAAAATACGATCACGTATTGAAACCAGGCGTCTATTAAATGAGTGCTATAATTTGCCAGAGGATGCGCGGATACTGGACATTGGTTGCGGTGACGGATTTCATCTCAGTTTGTTACAAAAGTCTAGCAAAAAGAGTTGGACGCTTGAAGGAGTTGATATTGACAAACGTGCATGCGATGTGGCAACGAGATTAGGATTGCAAGTTCATATTGGAAGTGTGGAACAGATTGATTTGCCACCTGAAAATTATGATATTGTTTTTATGATTCAGACACTTGAGCATCTCGAAAAGCCTGTTGAAGTTTTACAGGCCATATACAAACTTTTGCGAAAAGGTGGCAGGCTTTTAATTGTCACAGATAATACCGATTCGCTTGACTTCAAATTGTTTAAAAGGAGACATTGGGGAGGTTATCATTTCCCCCGTCATTGGAATTTGTTTAATCGTAACTCACTTGGAGTATTAGCCCAAAAAACAGGCTTTGAAATTGAAAGCTTATCAACGATTGTCAGCCCGGTCAACTGGGTTTATTCAATTCATAACAGGCTTGTTGATCACAAAAGACCGAGTTGGTTAATTAATCGATTCACACTCAAATCAACCATATCGCTCTCAGTTTTTACCGTACTGGACTTTATTTTGCAAAAATTTGGCAAAGGAGCGCTAATCAAAGCAATTTTACGGAAGCCATTGTAAAATTGTCAACGCGAGCACTTTTAAGAGTTCAAATAAACTTTTATCATTATCAATTAACTGTATTTTTTTATTATATGGAAACAACAAAACCAATTGCAATCATAGGGGCAGGAATCGCAGGTCTAACTGCTGCAAATTATTTAAAGGAAAAGAATGTTCCGTTTATCCTTTATGAAGCAGGTAATAAAATTGCCGGACTTGCTGCGAGCTTTAAAGATGCTGAAGGATTTAGTCATGATTTTGGGGCACATTTCGTTACCAACCGTTTGGCAGAGGCAATTGGAGTGGCCTCCGAATGCCGTTTGGTGAAACACTACGGAGAGGCGATTTGGCTTGGGGGCAAAAGCTATAGTTATCCGTTTGGGCTGATAAAAATTCCAAGAATGTCTTTGAGTTTTTTGACATCTAAAATCAAATCAGTGAGTAACGGACATACACCCAAGTCGGCGACAGAGTGGTTTAGCAAGCGTTATGGAGCGTCCTTTGCCGATGAGGTCGCTCTGCCCCTGATTGAAGCCTGGTCCGGTGCACGGGCTTCCGATCTTTCTCCTGCCGTTGGTGCAAGCTTACCCGGCAGTATACTGAAAACCTTGTATTTGAAAATCGCCAGTTTGCTTACTGGTCGTGCGGTCGCCTGTGGTTACAACCGGGAAATGGCCGAGAAGCCATCAGTATGGCATGTTTATCCAAATGGGGGTATGTCGACTTTATGCGCAAAACTAGCTGAAGGAATAGAAGATTCAATCAGGCTTCAATGTCCTGTGGAAGAGATTTTAGTGGAAAATGAAAGAGTGGTTGCGGTAAAGGTTAAAGGCAAAATCGAAGAAGTCTCAGCAGTCATCAGCACGGCGCCTGCAAATATCCTTGCCAGAATGGTGAAAGGCTCAAACGCTTTAAATGGTGCAGCGAGCTTTCGGTTTCGCCCAATGGTTTTTGTTAATATGCATTTTGAAGGGCGTGATCTTTTACCTGATACGGTTATGTGGTTTCCTGAAAAAGGTTTTCCCTTCTTTCGCCTTACAGAGGTTACCCGTTCAATGCCCTGGCTGGCACCGGAAGGCAAATCAATCATAACTGCTGACATCGGTTGTCAAAAGGATGATGATTTTTGGGCTATGAACGAAGAAAAGATGACGCAACTTTGTTTGAGCCATCTTGAATCAATAATCCCAAATGTTCAAAAGATATTTTTGGGCAGTAGTGTTTTGCGAACACCTATCGCTTACCCTGTCTTCCTAAACGAGTACGAAAAAGAGCGCCAGGATTTTGAGCAATCAACCAACATTGCCAATCTCCTGAGCATTGGTCGTAATGGTGAATTTGCCCATAGATTTATGGAAGATGTTTATTGGCGCACACGCAAAAAAGTGCAAAATCTAATCAATAGTGATTACTCAAGAATTCGGAAATTTTAGATACCAGGCCTGATACCGGCATATAATTTTATATGATATACACAATAATAAGCGGAACTAATCGTATCGGGAGCCAATCTGAAAAAGTTGCTGCTGAATATCGAAGATTATTAAATGAAAAGAATATTAACGCGGATATTCTTTCATTAACTAACCATGATGTGTTTTACAGAACCCCTGTTTTCTTAAAAATGGAAAATGAGATATTAATTCCTACGCAAAAATTCATTTTTATTATACCTGAGTATAATGGCACATTTCCGGGAGTTTTAAAAGTTATGATTGACAACACTGATATAGTAAAATCATGGTACCACAAGAAGGCACTTCTGTCAGGTATTTCAGCAGGTAGGGCAGGGAATTTAAGGGGAATGGATCATCTGTCTGCTTCGTTACATTACATGAAAATGAATGTTCATTACAACAAATTAACAATACCGGTGATTAATAAAGTGATGGGGAAAGACGGCCGTTTAAATGGTGAAATTCTGAAAGAAATTAATGAGCAGATAAATGAATTTATAAACTTTTAGTTTGTAAGCGGTACCAATTTTTTAATTTACGTTTGTAAGTATTTTGTCTTTAGTCGGCATCAGGTTTGACAGCTCAAAATAATAAAATCTTAATGACCAGTGAAGAATTAATAAGAGAAATTGTAAGCAAAATATGTCCTTTTCATGGTAAAAAGGCTAATGTAAATATCAACGAAGGAGGTGAAATTGAAATAACTGCATGTTGTAAAGAATTTCAGGGATTTCTCGAGACGCTAATAAAGAATAAAATTCAAAAAGGAATTGATGAAGGGGACGCTTCCGAAATTATTTTAGACGGCCATTAGTAAAATGAAAATCAATAATAGATGATGAATCTAAGCCGGGAATATTTTCTGACGTTTATGATTCTTTAATAAGCAGAGAAAGTAAAATCTACAGTGCTGAACCTGGTAAGGCCGAAAAAGAAATTGGCGAAGGCCGCAGTTGTTCCATTGAGACAATTAATAACCAAAACATGTATGCGTGGACGGAAAAAGACAATATAATTGTTATGAAACCAAATGGTCAAAAGGTAAACTTAGGTAAAGGAAGTTTGCCAATATTAAAAGCGATCAATAATGAAAGGGCTATTTGCGTCTGGGAAAATGAAGATAAAATTCATACCTCTGTCTTTAAATTATAACAATCTCAAAATTTTATAAATCAAAGCCATAATTGTGTAACAGGAGAAGCACACTATCATTGTAGCTTTGTTATTTCAAAACAAAATATATGGCAACCGATAACAACATCCCGATTGAGATTCCATTGGAAAAATTGGATAGCCAGGATTCTGCATTAGTCGTAGATAATGGCCTGGAAAAAGTTAAGGGAGTGAATGCTCGTAGGGTCGAATTAAATAATCATAAAGCAGTAATAGAAGCAGGTGATTCGGAAACGGTAACTGAAGCCGTTACCACTATTCATGATTTAGGCAATAACGTTAATACAATTAAGAAAATTTTTCCGGTGACAGGTTTAAGTTGTGCTTCTTGTGCCGTAAGTGTCGAAAGTGTCTTAAAGTCTGAGCCTGGTGTCATAAATGCCGGAGTTAATTTCGCTAACTCCAATGCCACAATAGAATATATTTCCGGCGTTGCAGACGTGAAACATTTTAAGCAGTCCATACAGGAAATAGGATATGA
>JBDTZL010000177.1:0-1618 GCA_040005125.1 Ginsengibacter sp. | reverse complement strand
ACTGCGAATATTTTATAACCATTATGGATGATAATGAAGAAGCCAAGGGTAAAAAACTTTCATTCGTAATTCAGGAAATTGGCAGGGAAATTAATACTACCGGATCAAAAGCATATGATTCTGATATTCAAAAATGCGTTGTGCTTATGAAAGATGAACTTGAGAAAGCCAAGGAACAAATTTTTAATGTGCTGTAAGTCTCTGCCCTGATCAGCAATTAGAAAGGAATTATTTTTGCAAAAAGCCTTTATTTGAAAAAAATCATACCCATACTATTCGTAACATCACTATTGTTTTCATGCGCAAAAATTGACCTGTTTGAAAAACAGGCAGAGATCCCTTCACAGCAGTGGTTTTATGATAACACTCCCACATTTACATTTCAAATTGCTGATACCACATCTTTATACAATTTGTATATTGTATTGCGTCATACCGATGCATATAATTATAATAATATATGGCTGCGGCTTGGCTCAAAAGGGCCCGGCGACACCGTTCATTTTCAAAATATAAATCTTGTGCTTGCCAACGATGCAAATGGCTGGGAAGGCACCGGTGCTGACGATATTTTTGAGGTGAGAAAAAATATTACCCCAGGGCCCGTTCCTTTCACAAAGCCTGGCACGTACACATTCTCTATTGCGCAAATAATGCGTGAAAATCCATTGAAACATATATTAAATGTGGGTTTCCGTGTAGAAAAAGTAAAGAACAAATAATTGTAACTTCATGAGGGCAACTCGCTATAAAATTCCATAATACAGTTACAATTTCAGATTTTGAAAAGTATCGGATACAACAAGGCGCTTCAGAATAAATTTAAAATAAAGCGGCTTCAGACCATTTATATTTTATATTGGTTTTTGCTTTCTTATATATTGGCTGCCCTGGTGTTCTGGTTTATTGCCCTCTACAATCAAAACATTCAGCTTAGTCAATACAGGCTTGATATGATTGATGTGGATGATACTTCCCACGCAGAAAAGCAGAATAAAATCGAAATCTCAAAAAACCGGAAAACCGCACAATACATAGGAGAAGGCATAGCTTTTCTTTTGCTCATATTAACCGGCGCAGTATCTGTTTTCAGGGCGATAAACAGGCAGTTCAAATTATCGCAGCAGCAGCAAAATTTTATGATGGCAATAACTCATGAACTTAAAACGCCTATTGCAGTAACCAAGCTTAACCTGGAAACACTTCAAAAAAGAACCCTCAATGATGAACAACGGCAAAAACTTATCAGTACTACCATACAGGAAGCCAACCGGTTAAATGCCTTGTGTAATAACATGCTTCTTACGAGCCAGATCGAATTGGGGGGATATCACATTATAAAGGAGAAAATCGATTTTGCCAACGTCGTTCATGAATGTGTGCATAATTTTATCGTCCGTTTTCCTCTTAGAAAAATTGAAGCTTATTTACCGGAAGAAGCTTATATTACCGGGGACCTGCTGTTACTTACGCTGGCTGTTAACAATCTTTTAGATAATGCAATCAAATATTCCGGCAAAGAGGACATAGTTTTGCTCAAAATGTTTCAGACAGCGAAAGGAACAAAATTACAGGTGATTGATGAAGGTCCCGGAATTCCTCCGGGTGATAAAGAAAA
>JBDTZL010000078.1:0-18217 GCA_040005125.1 Ginsengibacter sp. | reverse complement strand
CCGATCTGTCCTTTTTTATTCCTGATCTTGTCCAGGTCAACCTTAGGTTCTTCAGTTCCTTCTGCTTCTTTTTCTTCTCCGCCAAACTGATTGATACCCATCCGGAACTTGCCATTGAGGTCGGCAAAAAATTTCCTGCCTGCAGTATTGGACTTACTCCAGGCGTCAACCAGCGATGCTTTGATACTATCAGAACCAGCCCAGGTGATGGGTTTGTAGTACGGCCCATGTGTATCGGGACGGGTGCTCCACCACGTGGTGCCGTCATAGGGTGCTTCCTCGTTGTATAGGCGGCCTAAGGTCGATAATATCCCGGCTTTCAATGCCGTATCCTGTGTGTGCCTGCAGGCGGCTATTAATCCTTTCACCGCGTTCGTATCATGCATATAGCGTAGCGCCCATAAAGCTATCTTGGAATGTGTGCCGATAGCGGTTACACAGGCGTCTACCGCATGTAGCGCTACCAGCGCTCTTACCGCGAGATGGGCTGGGATGATGGCTGAATTGGGTGTGGCATGAGGCCCTTCAGTTCCTTTGGCAGGAGCAACAAATGATGCGGGAACAGGAACCTCCAGCAATGCTTCTGCCGCTTCTATTCGTCCCAGTCGCCCTAAACCAATAATGCCTGCGAATTCAACACTTTTAGACGTGTCTTTTAACGCGCTTAAAAATGGTTCGATGGGCACATCTTTCAGCAAGGGTTTCCTGTCGGCTAGTGCCCGCAGGGCAAATGCTTTCATATCCTCTTCTGTTGCCAGTTGTAACAGGTTTTTGATAGCACCGGCTTTGCCCAACTGCGCATAGGCATACATACCCGCCACACGGGAATATAAAGGCCGGCTCTTATCGCTGGCCAGTTCCCATGCTGCATCCGTGGCGCGTTCACCTTTAGTGATCAACTCCTGCTGTGCATAGAGCCTGGCAACTCCGCTTCCGGATTGCATCAGGGTAATGAGTTCGCTGACGGAGGCTTCCTCAAGATCAGGGTAGGGCTTGAACGTCCAGTCTTTTGGAACAACACGCACTGTGAATCCTTTAGTGGAATCACCTGAATATCCGGCGCCGTTCCATGCAGAAAGATACATGCGGCCGGATGCATCAATATCTACGTCGGTAATTTGCGGCAGGTTGATGAAATCTTCCTGCTGCTGTGTATAGCTTCCTGCATCCGGCGTAAGCCTGTGAATGTATAATTCGTTTCTGCCCCAGTCTGCCGTCATGGGCACATGGTTGTATTTTGCCGGCCAGGTATTATCGTCCATAAATAGCGCCCCGGTACCGGAACCGCCGCCAACATCTACCAAGGCCGGAATGATTTCTTCTGTAAAATGTTTGAACAATACCGGGTAGCCGTATTCGCCGGATTGAATCATGTGACTAAAACGCATATTCCATCCCCCGCCGTCATTAGTATTTCCCCTTGTAAAAATGTTCATATAGGGATCAATGGCAACATCATAGAGATTGCGGGTGCCATGTATATACACTTCCATTTCGGTTCCATCGGGCCTTACCCGAACGATTCCTCCGCCCAGCATGGTCAGTTTTGTCCCGTCGCTGCCAACTGCATTGTGAAAACCAAAATCACCTACGGCAATGTATATCCAGCCATCTATACCGAGGCGAATGCCATTGGTAGCATGGTCCGTACCCCGACTTGCGAGATAAGTAGGATTACTCATGTGACTCACGAGTGTTTTTGGTGGCCCGTCAGCAAAGCCGTCATTATCTTTATCTTCATAAACTTCGAGTGCCATGCCTGTTGCTACAGTATCGGTAAAAACCGTATGAAGCACATATAACTTGTCACCTACTGATACAATACCCCGTGGGTCATCAACTTTTGCATATTCCGTATGCCTGTCCACGATGCCATCGTTATTGCAATCCACGAGTTTAACGATTCTTCCCTGTCCCGGTTTTTTACCGAGGGAACCGATCATATCTACACCAACATACACTTCTCCGGTTGCAGCAACGGCCAGGCAGGCAGGGCTCGGCGTAAGATGAGGCCCGGAAAAGCCGGTGATGGTGAGGTCGGCCGGCCAGTTTAATTTAGCAGACATTGAATCAATAGATGCCAGTGATTTGTCCCTTTCCTGCGGTTCGCAGGGTGGTTGTTTGCTTTTGCAGCCTATCGCAAGAAGGATCGCTAAAATAAAAATGTTGGTATTTTTTATCATATCAGGTATATAAAGTTGCCAAAGTAAACATATTCTGCTTTTTCAAAAAACTATTGACGTGTTTTTTACAAAGGGAATGTTGTTAAGCATAAGATGCATGGCTTTTGCAAATCACTTTGATGAGAAACCTATGTCGTTCGGAACTTTTAGCGGGTTGTCACTTCATGATAATTACATTTCCGAAAGTTTCCCATGCTATCCTGAGCAACTTCCAAAGATTGATGATAATATTTCACTATTGTCCGACTAAATGACTTAAGCCCTTACCTGGCCTGACCTCACCCCCAACCCCTTCTCCGGGGGAGAGGGGGCTTAGAACGCCCAACCACAAAGGGTTTGATGAAAGGCGACCAATTTTCGTCGGACAGTTGTGATAATATTTATAAAACCTACCGGTTATTTTTTATTATTCTTAATATTACAAAAAATAAAGATCGTGTAGAAGTCATAAAAAGAATAATCCTAAAAGCAACAAATGAGGACGATCAAACAATTATTTATTATATTCTTATTGATATGCAATCTTCATCCGCAAGCACAAAAGCAACTCTTTACAACCCGATGGCAATTTCATAAAGGTGATATCGCGGAAGGGGCCAATAACAGATCGGATTCAATAACCTGGCGATCCGTAAACCTGCCGCATGACTGGAGCATTGAAGGGCCTTTTAGCGAAGAATGGGCGAGTGCTACGGCATTTTTGCCCGGCGGTATCGGCTGGTACAAAAAGACATTTAGGGCATCAAAAAGCTGCCAAGCGAAAAATATTTTTATCTACTTCGACGGCGTATATAAAAACAGCACGGTATGGCTGAATGGTCACTATCTCGGCAACAGGCCTAACGGTTTTATTCCTTTTGAATACGAACTTACCAAATACCTTAATTATAATGAGGAAAACACACTTGCGGTAAAGGTTGACCACAGTGAGTTTGCCGATTCAAGATGGTACACGGGTTCAGGTATTTACCGCAATGTTTACCTGGTGGTTAAAGAACCTGTTCATATAGCGAATTGGGGCGTTCGATTTACCACACCTGTCATCAATAAAGAAAGCGCCGATGCTAATGTAAAAGTTATCCTTATCGACGCAGGTCGGCAAAAAGCTTTAGCTATTATAAAGGGAAGTCTGAAAGACAATAACGGGAATGTTGTTGCATCAGCGACTAAAGCTGTTAATGTGAATGTGGCTGATAGCGGTCTTGCCAATCTATCATTCACCGTGAAACATCCAAAACTGTGGTCAATAGATGAACCTTACTTATATACGCTTATTGTTTCAGTTGCTGTGAATGACAAAACGGTAGATAAATACATCGAAAAAACGGGCATCAGGAAGATTAAAATTGATGCAGGTAAAGGTTTCTTTTTGAATGATGAAAGCGTGAAATTAAAGGGCGTGTGCATTCATGATGATGCCGGTGTGTTTGGTGGTGCCGTGCCGGAAGCCGTTTGGCGAATGCGCCTGCGACTATTAAAAGAGATGGGCTGCAACTCCCTGCGCATGAGTCATAATCCCCATGCAGACTATATGTATAAGCTTTGCGATGAAATGGGTTTCCTGGTGATCGATGAAGCATTTGATGAATGGGAAGCCGGTAAGAATAAATGGATAAAGGGCTGGAATGTGGGCACACCGGGCAAAGATGGTTATCATGAATATTTTTCCAGGTGGGCCGATATTGATTTGCGGGATATGATACTTCGCAATTATAATCATCCATCCATAATTGCATGGAGTATCGGCAATGAAATTGATTACCCTAATGATCCTTATTCCAGCGAAATTTTAAGCAGCGGAAATAATCCGCAGATATATGGTAAAGGTTATCTGCCCGGCCATCCGCCGGCAAGCCGTTTAAGCGCGCTTTCCCAACAACTGTCGAATACGGTGAAGCAATATGATACAACCAGGCCTGTAACCGCCGCTCTTGCGGGAGTAGTCATGTCCAATACTACATCTTATCCGGATAACCTGGATTGGGTAGGCTATAATTACCAGGAATTCCGTTATGCTGATGATCATACGAAATATCCAAACAGGAAAATTTACGGCAGCGAAAACGGCATGCAGTTAAAAGCCTGGAACGCGGTTGATTCCAATGAATATATACCCGGGCAATATTTGTGGACGGGCATTGATTATTTGGGCGAAGCAGGCAAATGGCCGCAACGGAGTAATGGGGCTGGTTTGCTTGATCTTGCCGGTTTTAAAAAGCCCGAATATTATTTCAGGCAAAGCCTGTGGAGTAATAAGCCGATGATTTATATTGGCGCAACGCCTGTGCCTAAAGAAGAAGACAAAGGTATATGGAGCCATAAACAGGCAGAGCCCAACTGGAACTGGAAAGAAGGCGATAAGCTGCGTATTAATTGTTTTACCAATTGCGGGGAAGCAGAACTGTTTTTAAATGGTAAATCATCAGGCAAAAAAGCAATGGATGGTTTCCCCGGCCACGTTATTTATTGGGATGTTGGTTACGCTGCCGGTGAGCTAAAAGTTGTTGGCTATAACAACAACAAACAAGCGGCTGGTTATTCATTAAGGACATCGGGTGAGCCATACGCTCTAAAGGCTGTTGTTGAAAAGGATACACCAGGAAGATCGGGGCTTGTGCACGTATCAATATTTGTTGTAGATAAAAGAGGGATAACCATAAATTCTGCAGATAATGAAGTGACCGTCCTGGTCAAAGGAAATGGTTCATTATTAGGTTTGGAAAGCGGAAGTTCTACCAGTCACGAAGATTACAGATCGAATAAAAGAAAAGCAGTTCATGGAAAATTGATGGCTTACGTTATGCGCAATAAAGGTGCTGCGATAATTGAGATCAATTCACCTGGATTGCTTACATCAAAATCTGTACTAAAATAATGTATACAACCCGCCGGCTATAAAGTTGAATTAATATTTTTAATGCAAGCCTGGAAGTCTGGTGTAAGCGACTAATTGAAAAGAAGACAGTTAGCTAAAAATGATAGCCGGTATCCGTAACGAATTGGGTAAATCCTGCTACTTTTCTGTACTTTTTAATGCCCAATAAATTAGAACTGGCTGAAAAAATAATCTTGCCAAACGTTTGCCATCAGTATTTAAGCCAAAGGCGCTGCGATGATGTTTATACTGCGCAATATTCCCTGGAAATACCGCCGTAAAAAATACAGCGGCTATTTTGCCAACGATATTTTTATTTTTACCGGCTACGATAAGCGAAGCGCCAAGCGCCATTTCTGCAATACCGGAATAAACCACCGTATCATCGACAGGTAAAGGAACCCAATCGGGTACCTGCGCCTGGAAGTCTTTTCTCAAAAACGTGAGATGGCCCACACCTGCGGCAAACAGGAATGCACCTAATAATAAGCGGGATGATTTCTTAATGGTTTTGTTTGCTGATGTCATTTGCTATATCTTTTTTTTATTCTTTACTTAAACCATGCCAGTTATATTTAGGGGCTTGACTCATTTTGTTTAGAGGTCTGTAAACATAATAAAGTTAAAAGTTTCTGTTTTCCAGCTCGTGCCCGACTTATCTGCAGATGTTTCCGATCATGCACCATAGTGTCCACTTAGTTAAAAGACCTGTTCGTTTTTGAACACTTACATAAGAATTAATTTATGATAAATTATTCTTTATCAATGCAATATATGGTTGGTACGTTGATTGAAGAATATTTGCAGGCAAATAATTTTCTTTAAATAGATGTTTCTAATAAATGCTATGAGGAAATGGCTGACCCGCCGGGGAGGTAAACGGTCAATGGTTAATAGTTAATGGTAAACGGGTCAATGGTCAATGTCAATGGTCAATAGTCAATAGTCAATAGTCAATGGTCAATAGTCAATGGTCAATGAGTATTTATAAAGTTGAGAATTCGCAATATAAATTAATAAACAATGTTTAAAAATTTTTTCAAAATCGCATGGCGAAATCTCGCCAAAAATAAAGTCTTTACTTTACTAAATGTGACCGGCCTGTCAATAGGTGTGGTGGTATGTCTTATTATAGGTATTTGGGTTAGCAGGGAATTGAGCTTTGATAATTTTCATCCCAATGGTAACGGTATATTTCGTTTATCGAATACATTCAAAAGTGAAAGTGAGTCATTTTCGCAGGCCCCTTCAGGACCGGCTTTTGGGGCACAACTGCCAAGGGAGTTAGCTATTATAAAATCGGCTTGCCGCATTTTCAATAGCGGTAATAAAGTAAAATATGGAGACAGGCAATTTTTTGAAAATGAGGCGATAATTGTGGATAGCAATTTCTTTACTTTTTTCGGCTTCAGATTGATCAAGGGACAACCGCAGCAGGTATTGCAATCGCCATCGCAGGTTGTAATTTCAGAAAAAATGGCTATAAAATATTTTGGCAAGGATGATCCTGTTGGCAAAACAATCCTTCTTGATGATGAATATCCAATGGCCATTTCAGGTGTTGTGGAAGACGCCCCCGTAAATTCTCATATTCAATACAGCTATATTCTTCCTTCATCTTTCCTGCGCCAGGACCTGATGAAAAGATTTAAGATAGATATAAACAATATGTGGGCTGGCGGCTGGCCTAATACTTATGTGGAGTTGGCTGATCCGGGGCAATGGAAAGAAGTTGAAAAACAGATCAACGTTGTCGCTGCAAAGTTTTCTGCAAAGGCCTGGAAAGAAAATAAGATGTCATACAAGTATTTCCTGCAGCCTTTGCGTGATATTCATTTAAAATCGCATTTACGTTATGATGCCGGTAATAATGGAAGTTTGGCAAGAGTAAAAATATTTTCGATTCTTGGTATTATTGTTTTGTTACTTGCCTGTATTAATTACATCAATCTCACAACCGCGGGTGCCATAAAGCGGGCTAAAGAAACTTCAGTAAGAAAAGTTGTGGGCGCCACTAAGCCACAACTTATCAGGCAGTTTTTTTTGGAGACTTTTATCTTATGCAGTCTTGCTGTTATCATAGGCGTTTTCCTTTTGAAGATAATATTACCGGGCTTCTCTGCATGGATAGGAGCAACCTATGATTTCAATTTTACCGTTACGAATATTTGTATTATAGTTGGTTTTGTTGTACTGGTCTCTTTAACCGCAGGTATATATCCTGCTGCTTTGTTATCATCATTTAACCCGGCCACATCTCTCAAGGGAAGTTTTACACAAAGCACAAAAGGGAACATCCTGAGAAAAAGCCTTGTTGTGTTCCAGTTCACAATAACGATTGCTTTGGTTGCAGCCATTTTCATCATTAACCGCCAGATGAATTTTATTAAAAACAAATCACTTGGGTTTAACAGCAACGCAGTAATTGAAGTGCAATTTGAAGGGGATGAATCCGTAAAAAAACAATACGCTTCTCTTCGGAATGAACTGCTTGCCAGTCCTTATATTCTCAACGTAAGTGAACATAGTCAAAATATTGTAGGCGGTTTGGGTAACGGATGGACCACTACTGAAAATTTGAAAGGAGAAGAAATTTCAACAAGTCTTTATAGTATTGGTGTGGACACTTCTTATTTCAACACATATGGTATGCAGCTGGCCGCGGGCCGTTTTTTTTCAAAAGATATTCCTACCGATACAATTAAGGCGGTGCTGGTGAATGAAGCGGCGGTAAGAACATTTGGATGGCAAAAACCCGAAAATGCTATTGGCAAAAAATTCGGAAAAGGAGAGGATACCCGGTATGTAATTGGTGTGGTAAAGGATTTCAATTTTGAAAATTTACATAAACCGGTTGAAGCTTTAAAAATTGATTATGTAACTCACGGCGGAAGCCTTTCATTAAAGATTGACGCCAACAATATCGGGCCCGCGATTGATCACCTTAAAAATGTATGGAAGGCAGCAGTACCCGGCGTTCCGTTGCAATATTCCTTTATAGATGAGAGCATAGAAGAGCAATATGGGAATGAACAAAAAATGGAAGGAATATTTTATGCCTTTGCCGGGTTGTCGCTCCTGATAGCATGTCTGGGCCTGTTTGGGTTATCCATTTTTATCGTAGAAAGGAAGATTAAAGAAATTGGAATAAGAAAAGTATTGGGAGCGAGTGTTGGTGGAATTGTGGGTTTGCTTTCTAAGGATTTTGCAAAGCTTGTTTTGATTTCCATCGTAATTGCAACACCAATTGCCTGGTATTTTATGAATAAATGGTTGGAAGATTTTGCCTATCGTATTTCTGTAAGCTGGTGGGTTTTTGCAGCAGCAGGAATTATTGCATTATTGATAGCGCTCATTACGGTAAGCTTTCGGGCAATAAGGGCAGCGATTGCAAACCCGGTGAAGAGTTTGAGAACCGAGTAGGGGCACCCCGCGGGGTGCTCCGTCAAAGGTCAAAGGTCAATAGTGAGTCATTCGTCTGTGATCGCTCCTTAACGTGCTTTTCATAAATTAGTTAAGATTTCGGAGAAAAAAATCATAAAATCATTTAATCAAAAAAATCCTGGTTCAGACAATGATAAAAAATTATTTCAAATTAGCGTTTCGAAACCTTTTTAAGCGTAAAGGATATTCACTGTTGAATATTTTAGGCCTGGCAATCGGTATTACCTGTTGTCTGCTCATATTTCAATACGTAGCTTTTGAAAGAAGCTATGATAAGTTTGAGAGCAAAGCAGATCAGATAGTGCGGCTTCGGCTTGATAATTACCAGCATGGAAAACTTTCCTGGAAATCAGCTACGTCATATCCTGCCTTCGGGCCTACGATGAAAAAAGATTTCCCTGAAGTTGAAAATTTTTGCCGGCTTCACGATGCAGATCTGGTATTGTCAAATGACGAACGCAATGTAAAATTTAAAGAAGATAAAGGATATTATGCCGACCCTTCATTTCTTGAAATGTTCAATGTTAAGTTGCTTAAAGGCAATCCTAAAACCGCATTGGAAGGGCCGGATAAGATTTTATTATCAGAGAAGACGGCGAAAAAATATTTTGGAAATGATGAAGCGATGGGGAAAAGATTGATTTTTCGCGATCCTCAATTTTCAAGAACTTTTGAAGTTACCGGGGTGTTTAAAGAATTCCCTGCAAACTCTCACCTTATCATCAATCACCTGGCTTCATACGCAACAATGGGAAGTATTGCAAGGCAATCGGGTGATACTTCCAATCCTACCGAAACCAGTTTTGGGTGGTATGATTTTTATACCTATTTGCAATTGAAGGCCGGGAGTGATGTTGCAAAATTCGAATCGAAATTACCTGCATATTGTGATCGGTACATGAATAACAAGGCATGGGCAAAAACGAATAATGTACGCACAGAAATTCATATTATTCCACTTTCAGATATTCACCTGTATTCTAATTTTAACCAGGAGGCTGAGGCCAATGGAAATGGGCAATCTGTATCTTTTCTTTTTATGATCGCATTTTTTATTATTGGCATTGCGTGGATCAATTATATCAATCTTGCAACGGCCCGGTCAATGGAAAGAGCGCGGGAAGTGGGTGTGCGAAAGGTATTGGGCGCTCTGCGCAGGAACCTGGTCGGCCAATTTTTTGTGGAAAGTTTTTTATTGAACCTGGTCGCCTTTGCATTTGCGTTAGGAATTGTTTTTTTGTTAACCCCATGGTTCAATCAATTGACGGGACATACAATGCATGAAAACTTTTCCTTACCTGGGAAGTATTGGTTAGGATTTGCGGTGATGTTTTTATCCGGTAGTTTACTATCGGGAATTTACCCGGCTTTTGTTTTATCGGGCTTTCACCCTATTTATGTTTTAAAAGGTTTATTTAAAAGCAGCCCGGGAGGCATCGCTCTGCGCAAAGGCCTTATTGTTGGCCAGTTTGCAACATCTGTGGTTCTGATAGCAGGCACCATCATTGTTTTTCAGCAAGTGAGTTTTATGCGTAATCAAAAACTTGGGGCTGATATAAATCAAACCCTGGTAATAGATGGGTCCAATTCTATTACCGACTCATTGTATCAGAATTCTTTCCAGTCATTTAAAAATGACCTGTTAAAAATTGCAGGTATAAAAAATGTTTCCACTTCAACAAATGTTATGGGGCAGGAAATTTACTGGACCAACAGAAGCCGGAGATTGGGTGTTGATAATAAAGAAGCAGGAGCAGTTACCCTGTATAATCTTGGAATTGATTATGATTTTATTCCCTCATTTGGATTGGAATTAAAAGCAGGCAGAAATTTTTCAAAAGACTATAAAACGGATGAAAAAGGAATTCTCCTGAATGAAAATGCTGCCAGGCTCCTCGGGTTTGAAGACATGGGCAAAGCGGTCAATGAGAAAATCGTTTCTGGCGGGGATACTATAAAAATTTTAGGGATCGTAGCCAATTATCACCACCAGGGCCTGCAAAAAGCAATTGATCCTATGATATTCCGTTTGGCGCTTAATAACAGGGGCGCTTATTCAATAAAAATAGCAACGGAAAATATTCAGTCAACTATTGCGGCAGTTGAAAAAACATGGAACAAACATTTTCCTGCTGATCCCTTTAATTATTATTTCCTCGACGAGCTTTTTGATGAGCAATACAAAGCGGATAAGCAATTTGGAGAAGTGTTTGGGCTGTTCGCTTTTCTTGCCATACTCATTGCATGCTTTGGATTATTGGGCTTATCGGCGTTCAATGTTTTACAACGTACCAAAGAGATCGGCATCAGGAAAGTATTGGGAGCATCTGTTCAAAATCTCTTATATATTCTTTCAAAAGATTTTTTAAAGCTGGTAGTGATTTCATTTGTACTGGCTATTCCTGTTACCTGGTGGGTCATGTATAATTGGTTGCAGGATTATGCCTACCGGATCAATATAAGTTGGTGGGTATTTGCCATTGCAGGAATCGTTGCTTTTGCTATCGCATTAGTCACTATAAGCTTCCAGGCCATAAAGGCGGCGATTACTAACCCGGTGAAGAGTTTGAGAACGGAATAACTACGAATGAGCAAATGTGAAAATAACTCAATGTGAAAATGAATGCGACGAACAGTAACGTATAATTGAAAATGGGGAAAGCCGTACATCGCACATCGTACATCGTAAATAGAATGTTATGTTCAGGAATTATTTCAAAGTAATGTTCAGGAACCTCCTGAAAAGAAAAGTATTTACCGTGATAAATTTGTTGGGGCTTGCTTCTGGTATGGCAGTATGCCTCCTACTGGTGCTGTATATCCAAAATGAGTTTGGCTATGATAATTTTCATGAGCGTGGCGGCCAGATATACAGGCTTGCGTTAGAACGAAAATATTCTGGCCGCAGCGCTTTCAGGGGTGGAAATACCCAGGTACATCGGGCAGGCGGTAAAAATGGAATTTCCTGAAGTGCTGCAAAGTACCAGGGTATTTAATTATGGTGGAGATGGTGCCAGCATTAACATTGATGATAAAGTCTTTGCAGAAAAAAAAATATTGGCCGTCGATTCCAATTTCTTCCAGGTATTTACAGGAAGTTTTTTGACAGGTGACGTAAATACCGCCTTACAAAAGCCAGGCACTGCCGTGGTGAATGAGAGCACAGCCAAAAGATATTTTGGCTCTGTTGAAAATGCTATGGGCAAAAATCTTAAAGTTGAATTTCGGCAATTCACCATAACGGAATGTGCAGGGACTGGCCCGGGAAATCTCATTTCCAATTCAACGTGCTCTTGTCTACGGCTTGTTTCCAGGGCATGAATGATCCGGAGTATGTTTATTTCGGGCCTTACACCTATCTCCTTTTAGATAAGAATGCTTCGGCATATAATCATGATTTTATCTAAGGATTTTTTAAGCCTGGTTATCCTTGCGACCCTGGTTGCTTTTCCCATAGCGTGGTGGGCAATGTATAAATGGCTTCAGAATTTTGCATACCGTGTAAATATATCATGGTGGGTATTTCTGTTGGCAGGGTCAATAGCTGTCATGATTGCCATGCTAACCATCAGCTACCAGGCAATTAAAGCAGCAATTACAAATCCTGTGAGGAGCCTGAGGAAGGAGTAATAATTAATTTATATACGCCCCCCTGATGTAAAAATGAAAAAATATTTCAGATTGGGTTTTTATTGGTCTTCCCGATATACGTACGGTTTCGTATTTAATGTGTCCGTTTTCGCACACCTTCTTTTATTGGGGAATTCTAAACCCCTTATGCACAGCGACTTTTGATATTGGCGCAGCGGTTGATTGTTTTATATGGTTATATTTTTTACCAGTGACTATATTTTTTTTGCAGGAGCGGTTTTATAAGGAGCCCGGCCTGGCTATGGATTTAAATATGTGAGGAAGTGAACGCATAAAAAACTAAGACTTACCCCAGAACTTAAAAACTCAATTTATGCTAAAGAATTTTTTTAAGGTCGCTTTCCGTAACCTGCTGTGGAATAAAGTGTTTTCAATTATTAATATCAGCGGGCTTGCGATTGGTATGGCGAGTTCTATCCTTATTTTTCTTTGGATTCAAAATGAAGTAAGCTATGATCGTTTTCATAAAAATGGTGAGCGATTATATGAAGTGTGGAGTAACGATGTTATTGACAATACGGTAAGATCATTGGTAAATACACCCGAAATAATGGCTCCTGTTTTAAAAACTGAAGTGCCTGAAATAGAGCAGGTGTCGCGGATAAGTGAGGACCCGAATAGCCTTTTGGCAGTAGGTGATCAAACTTTAAATGCCAAAGGTAATATTGTGGATTCCGATTTCCTGGGTATGTTTAGTTTCCCTTTGATAAAAGGAAATATACAAACGGCTTTAAGTGATCCTTATTCGATCCTGCTTACTGAGGCACTTGCAAAAAAGATTTTTGGTAATGATCGGAATAATTATTCGGATGCTATCGGTAAAATTATAAAAATTGATAACCGCGCGAATTATAAAGTTACCGGTATATTAAAAGATCTTCCCAACAACACACAGTTCAATTTTGAGTACCTGATGTCTTATGAGAGTGTGAAAGGAAATATTGATAGTGACTGGACTGATATTTCCATAAGGACATTTGTATTGTTGCGACCAAACGCATCTTTTAAGGCTGCTGATAGTAAAATAAAAAATGTTGTTGTGAAATATTCCGGGGGAAGGGCGAAAACAACAGAGTTCCTGTATCCTGTAAATAAATTAAGATTATACTCCAACTTCGAAAATGGTAAGGTTACCGGTGGACGCATAGAAAGGGTAAAAATATTCGGCATTATCGCGGTATTTATTTTGCTGATTGCCTGCATCAACTTTATGAATCTCTCTACTGCAAGAAGTGAGAAAAGAGCAAGGGAAGTGGGCATCCGCAAAGTAATCGGTGCACAAAAAAAATCCCTGGTTGGGCAGTTTCTTGCCGAATCAATTCTTATGGCTCTCATCGCAGGTATTTTGGCAATAATAATTGTTCAGCCTTGTTTGCCTGCATTTAACATGCTTGTGGAGAAACAGCTGGTCATCTGGTATGGTAATATTTATTTCTGGCTTGCTGGTTTTGGATTTGTTTTATTGACAGGAATTCTTGCAGGCAGTTATCCTGCATTCTTCTTATCAGCATTCAAACCGGTATTTGTTTTAAAAGGGACATTTAAAAAGGCAAATGCATTGGTTACGCCACGCAAGGTGCTTGTGGTGCTTCAATTCACTTTCGCTATAGCACTTATTATTTGCACCCTTGTCGTCGAACAACAGTTGAAATTTGCACAAGACAGGCAAACAGGCTATGACAGAAATAACCTTGGATACGTTTTTATACAGGGCGACATTGATAAAAATTACACATTGATAAAAAATGAGCTCATAAGTTCGGGTGTTGCAGCAGCAGTAAGTAAAACGCAGGCCCCACTAACGCAAAATTGGAGTTCAGCCATTAGTATGAACTGGCAGGGAAAAGATCCTAATGCGAAAATACAAATCAACCGTTATACCGAAGATGGCGACCTTGTGAAAACTGCGGGAATGAAATTGGTACAGGGAAGGGATATTGATATAAAAAATTACCCTTCTGATTCTACGGCTTGCGTACTAAGCGAGTCTGCAGTAAAGGCAATGGGATTTAAACATCCTCTTGGCCGGTTAATTTTTGATGATCCCGTCAAATGGCATGTTGTAGGCGTTATAAAAGATTTCATTTTGGAATCACCTTATGAAACTATAAAGCCATTCATGATAAAGGGGCCCAAATACGGTGGCAATGTTATTCATATGAAACTGAACAATGCAAACTCCACTGCCCAAAATCTGGCGAAAGCAGAAAAGATCTTTAAACAATATAATCCTGCTTATCCTTTCGAATTTCACTTTACAGATGAAGAATATGCACAAAAATTTGGTGATGAAAAACTTACAGGAACCCTCGCCTCGCTATTTGCAGCGCTCACTATTTTTATTTCATGCCTTGGTTTATTCGGCCTGGCATCCTATATGGCAGAAAACCGGATCAAAGAGGTTGGTGTTAGAAAAGTTTTAGGCGCCTCTGTTGCCAGTATTGCAAAGCTTTTATCGAAAGATTTTGTAAAACTTGTGATAGTAGCCATTGTAATTGCATCCCCTGTTGCATGGTGGGCGATGAGCAGGTGGCTACAGGGATATGATTACAGAGTTACCATTAGTTTGTGGACATTTATTACTGCAGGGTTGCTCTCAGTTCTTATTGCGTTAATCACCGTGAGCTTCCAGGCAATAAAGGCGGCGATTGCAAATCCTGTAAAGAGTTTGAGAACGGAGTAGGGACACCCCTCGGGGTGTCCTTATCAATGGTCAATGGTGGATTGTCAATGAGTCAATGGTCAATGAGTCAATAGTCAATGGTTAATCAGTATTTGTGAAATCGAAAATCATTAGCCGGCAAAGTATCATTATAATTAAAACACATGTTCAAAAATTCTTTCAAACTTGCATGGCGCAATCTTGTGAAAGACCGCCAGTTTACTTTTCTTAATTTGATAGGATTGTCAACCGGGCTGGCCTGCGCGCTGCTAATTTATTTATGGGTACATGATGAATTAGGCGTAGACAAGTTTAATGAAAAAGGCGGCAGGCTTTTCCAGGTAATGCAAAACCTTTCTAATGACAACAGCGAAATTATGACCACCGGGTATACCCCCGATCTTTTGGGTAACGCATTGATTAAAGAGATGACGGGGATCGAAGATGTGGCCATAGTAAAGTCACCTGACGAAGATGAAAATTCCAAAGGGATACTTTCTTTTAACGGCGAAAGCATCAAGGCGGCGGAATTGTTTGTGACCAGTAATTTTTTTAACGTTTTCTCCTATCACCTGCTCCAGGGAAATAAAGACCAGGTACTTTCCGATAGGTATAATGTTCTTGTATCCGATAAGTTGGCGTTGGAATTATTTCACACCACTAAAAATATTATTGGTAAAACGGTAACATGGGATCGCGGTAACGGACAATCGAAAAATCTAAATGGAACCTATAGAGTTTCCGGTATTTTCGAACGGCCCGGTTCTAATTCTTCAGCTCAGTTTGACATTTTGTTCACTCACGCCCTATACGCGGAAAAAAACACACATGATGCAAATTGGCTAAGCAGTAACCCCGCTACTTATGTCGTATTAAAAAAGGGCATAAGCGTGGAGCAATTGAATAATAAGGTAAAAGACTTTATTAAATCAAAATTTAAAGCCGGTTCCCAGGAACAGAAATGGGCAGGGGCTTTATTTCTTCAGCGTTATTCAGATAAATATTTGCACAACAAATATGAAAATGGCATACCTGTCGGCGGCAGGATAGAATATGTAAAATTATTTTCCATCATTGCGATTTTTATACTGGTGATTGCCTGCATTAATTTCATGAATTTATCTACAGCAAAAGCATCTAAACGTGTAAAAGAAGTAGGGATAAAAAAAGTCGTTGGCGCCAGCAGGAAATTATTAATTCTTCAATATATAGGAGAATCCATGCTGATGGCATTTGCATCGTTGCTCATCGCTATTATTCTCGTTGCAATTGCTCTTCCCGCATTCAAGCAAATTACCGGCAAGGACCTTAAGCTGTATTTCGACACCAGTCTTATTTTTTATGTAGTTGGGATTACAGTCATCACCGGTCTTTTAGCAGGCAGTTACCCTGCCTTATATCTTTCCGGTTTCAAGCCAGTATTGGTATTAAAAGGCAAGTTGCATACTTCTGCAGGTGAATCATGGGTTCGCAAAGGGTTGGTGGTATTTCAATTTACTATTTCGGTTATTTTGATTGTGTCGGTTATAGTTATTTACCAACAGATGAAATTAATACAAACCACTAACCTCGGTTATAACAAAGATAACATCATCCGTTTTTCAAACGAGGGGAAGCTTCAACAAAACCTGCCGGCATTTCTTTCAGAAATTACAAATATACCAGGGGTTATAAACGCATCAGATATGGAGGGCGATATGGTTGGCAACCATAGCGGCGGCGGTGGCATAGATTGGCCGGGGAAAACCGAAAGGGTTGAATTTAGCGGGCTGTATGTTGATTATGATTTTATGGAAACAATGGGTTTAAAGATGAAAGAGGGGCGTCCATTCTCCAGGAAATTTGGTTCTGACAGTTCCGGGGTGATATTTAATGAAACAGCCATCGATGCAATGGGATTGAAAAATCCTGTTGGTAAAACCGTTAAGCTATGGGGAACTGAAGAGCATATAATTGGTGTAGTGAAAAATTTTCATTTTGAATCTATGTACAAAAAAGTAGGACCATTCTTTTTAAGTTATAGAACCAATACTGATAATATTCTTGTTAAAATTAAAGCAGGAGCTGAAAAAGAAACACTTGCCGGTATTGAAAATTTGTATAAAAAATATAATGCAGGTCTTCCTTTTGATTACAAATTTATTGATGAAGATTACCAGGCGCTCTATTCTTCAGAACAAAGAGTTGCAGTGTTGTCGAGGTACTTTGCAGCAATTGCTATTCTTATTTCATGTTTGGGCTTATTTGGTTTAGCCGCTTTCACGGCACAAAGAAGACGGAAAGAAATTGGTATCCGTAAAGTAGTAGGGGCATCTGTAAGCAATATCGCCACCATGTTATCAACTGATTTTCTTAAACTGGTTTTGATCGCTCTTTTGATAGCAATCCCTTTGTCGTTATGGGCTGCGAACCAATGGCTGCAAAGCTTTGCTTACCGCATTAATATAAGCGCTGGTATATTCCTTGCGACGGGGGCATCAATTATTATTATTACTTTATTTACAGTAAGCTTCCAGGCTATAAAAGCAGCGGTTGCAAATCCCGTGAAAAGTTTGAGAACGGAGTAGGGACACCCCGGGTGTCCTTATAAATGGTGAATGGTCAATAATAGATAGAGCATGAGGAGCGGACAAACTGATAATGCGTTACTTTATTCAGGATAGGTTTCCAGGTAATAAGAGCAGCGATTGCAATATGGTAAAAAGTTTAAGAACGGAATAAAAATAAAAAATATGTTTGGGAAATATTATTTATTAATTGTATTGGGTTGTTTTCAGCAAACAATATACGGCCAGGTCATTGAACCCGATCTCCAGGATACATCCCAATGGAAAGTTGTTAACAGAATAGCTGAACCAATTACTGAAAACGGTAAACAAGGTATCCGGTTCAATGAAGTTGCGGGTAGCGGATTGATGATTTTAAAAGGTTCGGATTTTTCCAATGGAACTATTGAAATGGATATAAAAGGCAGTAATAAATTTCAGCAAAGTTTTGTGGGGTTTGCGTTTCATGGGCAGGATCTGAATACTTATGATGCGATTTATTTCAGGCCCTTTAATTTTAAAAGCGACGATGTCCGGCGACGTTCCCATGCGGTGCAATATATAAGTATGCCCGGCTATGATTGGGAAAAACTGCGCAGTGAATTTCCGGATAAATATGAAAATAAAATAGATCCTGCTCCAGGGGCTGATGATTGGTTCCATGTAAAAATAACCGTAAATGGAAAACAGGTTTCTGTGTTCGTAAACAATGAACAGCAGGCGGCTCTTGAAATTGAAAAATTAAATTCAAACAGTAAAGGTGGCTTCGGGCTTTGGCTGGGAAATAATTCGGGTGGAAGCTTTGCCAATCTTAAAATTACCAACTCCGGTTCTGCAAGCGGCACATCGCAAACCA
>JBDTZL010000432.1:0-18307 GCA_040005125.1 Ginsengibacter sp. | reverse complement strand
GCTGGCAGAAGTTTAATAATCTATCAACTAATAAACTTGTTACCCAGTTAACTTATCAACAAAAAAACCAGCAACTCATTTACTCTTCACGTTATTGCTCTCATCTGCATCAACAAAAATATCAGTTACCAGTTGTGCCGATTGCACAATTTTACTGCCACTAACGTCTATGGTTGCCTGCTTTTGATCAGCGGCCCATATTTGTGGCGATTTATGAATAGTTTGCGTGGTTCCGTCAGTAAAAGTTACTTGCAGATCCACGGGAACGGGAAAGCCCCCGATATTACGAATGACTACCTGCTGGCTGTTATTGGCGGTGCGGATGGTATCGATTGCCAGGTCAATATAATTATTGCTGAAAAACCAGGCATTCCAAAACCAATCCAGGTTTTGACCCGAAACATCATCAAACGTATAGAAAAAATCCCACGGTAGCGGGTGTTTTCCATGCCATCGTTCTATAAAAGCATGCAGGCATTTTCTGAACATATCATCGCCCAGTAAGTCTTTAACAGCAAAGTATCCAAGTGATGGCTTGCCGTACTCATTATTACCAAGCCCCCGCCCTGAAAGGTTTTCACCCGGTGTGATGATCGGCAGGTCTTCATCCGCATTATCATCATGTACCCAGTTGTTCACCCTGAAATCTTTATAAAACCGGTCTGCAGAATCTTTAGACATAAAAGACCTGCTGTATAATAATTCAAAAGTTGTTGCCCATCCTTCGTCCATAAATCCATAGCGGGTTTCGTTGATACCCATATAAAAAGGGAACCAAGTATGCGAAATTTCATGCTCTTCCACAAATCTTGTGAAATTTAAATCGGCATATGTTTCATCATTCGCCATCATCGGGTATTCCATTCCCGCATACCCCTGGAAAACGGTCATCTTTGGAAAAGGATATGGTATGCCCGGCCATTTGCCCGATAAAAAGCTTAAAGCGCTTTGACCAATTTCCACAGCATGGTGAAAATCCTTTGCTGTATCATTAAATGCAGCCTGGATACTGGCTCTGCGATTGGTTTTTTCATCTACCACCACGCTGGATGCATCCCACACATAATGATCGCTCAGGCCAAGAGCCACATCTGTCACATTATTGTAAGCAAATGTCCATGTGTTCACCGGGTTTTGCTTTGTTATATTTTTTGCAATAAGATCCGCAGCCTGGGCAATGTGTATTATTGTATTGCTTTTCATTGATTCATTCAGCCTTTGCATATACGCCGGCTGGAGTACATCATTTGGATTTTGTAAATTCCCTGTTGCCCACACCAGATAATTTTTCGGCACCTTTATATTCAGTACATAATCATTGAAGTCATTGTAAAATTCAAGCGCTTCGTTATGTTCAATATCATCCCAGCCGCTGCAATCGTCATAAACGGCCACACGCGGATAAAAGTAAGCCAGGTAATAAGTTGTTGAATCAATCATTCCTTCTCTGCCGCTTTTTAATGATATTTGAAAATGCCAGTCAAGCGCGAGCTGCACGGAATCGTGGGGCATCAGGGGTTTTGATAAGCGGATAAATTGTATGGTAGATGGATATCCGTGTTCGGGCCATTTCTTAGGCTGCCCGTTTTCAACATAGGTATCTACGTGTACGCCATCCGTTAGATAGTTTGCTGCTGCAGGCCCCAGCCTTGTAACACCCGGCTGATGAATATTTTGAATGAATTTAAAGATCAGGGCACTTAACGTATCGGAGCTGTTATTGATATATGAAATCTGCTCGCTCCCTTTAATAGTACGGTCAGGCGGCAATGCGGTGATGGTAATATTATAACGGCCGGTATTTTGCCAGTATTTGTTGCCGGGCTGCCCATTATTGGATCTTGTTTCATTTTTATAAGCCTTTTTTAAATCACGGGGCCAATAGAGATTTTGTGCATGTAGTGTGAATACAGAGGATGCGAAAATCAATAAGAAAGAAATTCTTTTCATATTTACTTTTTATTAATCTAAAATAGAGATAAAGGATTTGCCTGAAGAAAATTTTTTATAAATGGCAGAACAATTGGCTTCATTGGAAATAGCTAATGCTATACAAAACCTCCCCACAGCCGCCTCTCCGGGTAGCAGGAGCTTGAAAACCTTTCCAGACAAGCATTTCAGAATAATTTTTGAATTTTTACGGGGCAATAATGTAATTTTATTCTAAAATAAAATCATGGAACAAACGAAAGAACTGGAGGACTTACATAAACAATCTTTGGAAAAAATTAATGAATATTTTAAAAAATATTTAGAACCAAGACAAGACCTGGCCGAAGAACATCATGAAAAACTGAATGAAGCAAAGGAAAAATGGCAAAGTTCCTGGACTGATTTTATGGATGTTATTATTTACCTGGAAACACTTGAAATATGATATGGCTATTCATATCTGAATACCAGAAAGCAAAATTTTACTTAATCCGGTTTTGCCGGTAATACAACTTTCGTCATGTTTTTAAAGGGATTAACTACATTTACCACTTCAGAAATTTTAATTCAACTTAAAAAAATTAAATGAGTGATCAAAATGGCTCTTCTGTTCTGGAAGTAAGTGGCCTTAATGTTTTTTACGGAACATTCCAGGCTGTTAAGGATGTTTCATTTAAGGTAAATGCAGGGGAAATATTTGGCTTTCTTGGCCCCAATGGGGCGGGTAAAACCAGTACATTAAGCGCCGTGGAAGGTTTATTAAAACCTCAGTCGGGAGAAATTTCCGTCGCAGGGTTTAACATTCGTAAACAACCGCTGCATGCAAAGGCCAATATGGGCGTGCAATTGCAGGCAACCAGCTTTCAGCCGGAGCTTAATATTACAGAAATTATTAAACTGTATGGTGGTATTTATGGAGTGTCTCTTTCCAATGAAAGATTGAATGCCATCTTACAGGACGTAAAACTGGAAGAGTCTGCTACAAAAAAGTTTGGCCAGTTATCAGGCGGGCAACAACAACGGGTTTCCCTGGTGATTTCGACAATTCACGATCCTGTTCTGGTTCTGCTCGATGAGCCAACTTCCGGACTTGATCCGCAATCACGCCGCCAGCTTTGGGAGCGTATTGAAGCCATTCGTGAGAAAGGCCATGCGGTGTTGCTTACCACGCATTCTATGGAAGAGGCCGAAGCTGTGTGTGACCGTATTGCCATCGTTGATCATGGCAGTGTGATCGCAGTTAATACTCCACAGGCACTAATCGACTTACACAGGAATGATCCGAATGTTATCAGTGTATCCAGGAAAGGAAAGATAACCCTTGAAGATGTTTTTATAGGCCTTACCGGAAGGACTGTTCGTTCATAAAAAAAAATTCTAAAATGGAAACTAATTTACCTAAACCTTCTGATGCATTATTGTCACTGCTGCGTGCAGATTTTACCACACAGTGGCGTAACCGCCGTGCTGTTATGATGTCGCTTTTAGTGCCGGTAATTATTTTGATTTCCTGGAAAGGTCTCGTTGATAAATTTGGAGGGACTTTTGTACTTTCTATTTCAATGACAATTGGCCTTACTTCAATTGGTTTAATGGGATACGCTACTTCGATTGCGCGTGACCGTGATAAAGGCGTATTTCAGCGTTTAAGAGTTACCCCTGTCCCTACATTTTTTATTATGTTTAGCAGGCTTATGGTACAACTCGCTATGATTACTTTATTGATCCTGTTTGTTTTTATCATTGGCAATAGTTATGATAAGATCACATTGTCACCTGCAGGTTATGCGCTTACTTTTATCACTGCTTTTATCGGGGGCGCTCTTTACCTTGGCCTTGGGCAAATGATTGTAGGACTGGTAAAAAATGCCGAAACAGTGAACTCAACATCGCGGCTTGTATATATTGCTTTTATTATGCTCGGCATGTTTGGTGAACTGGGTTTATTTGGAGACGAATTCAAAAAAGCCATCCACTGGTCTCCATTTGGCACAGTAAAGACCGTGCTTGCGGCAGCCATGGCACCGTCAACATGGAATTCTCAAAGTTCCCTCGCTTTACTGGCAACTGTTCTCTATGCTTTTGCGTTTTCATTCCTGGGGATTAAATGGTTTAAATGGAACTCAGGAGGAGCTTAAAACTGGCTGCCCCTGTGTTATAGGGCTTCCAATGAAAAAAATACTTATTGTTATATTAATTTTGATCGTTCTTATAACCGGCGTCTACCTTTATATTCGTTTCTCGGTTTTGCGGTCAAAAGATTTTAAGCCTGATACTTCAAAATCCAAATCAATTTTAGATTTAAGGCCGCAGTTAATTGCCAAACTCCAACAATTGGTTAAAGATGGTTCCGGTGGATTATACAATTTATCGGTAGGAGAAATACGGCCTCATATAAGTTCGGGCGGTGTGGATATGATTACCGTGAGGATGGTTCCCGACAGCCTGGCATTATTAAAATTAAAAAACTCCGCGGATGCTCCCGGCGAAGTTTTTAAAATGTCTATAGATTCATTTCACATTGATGGATTAGGTATTGAAGATCTTTTGCATGAGAACAAAGTTGATCTTAAAACGATATCATTTACAGGGCCGGTTATAGAAATGTATGAGTTAAAAAAAATTCCGGGAAAGAAGAAAAATGATACGGCCACTCTTTACCAAAAATTAATGAAGCAGATGAAGAGGATTTCAATAAATGAGATCCTGGTGCTACATGGAACCGTTATCAATCACAATTTTGGGCAAAAAAATCAAACCATAAAACTGGATGATATTGAAATCAAAATGGATAGTGTACTCATTGATTCTTCTACACAATTTGATCAGAAAAGATTTCTGTTTGCTGAAGAAGTACAGATATCGGCCAGGAACCTCAGGACAAAAACTGAGGACAGCCTTTACTTTTTAAAATGTGGGTCAGTGAAAATCTCAACAAGCGCGAATAGCATAACTATACTGGATATTTCTGTTGAACCAGGATATAGCCGCAAAGAGTTTGAAAGTAAATTTTCAACAAGAAAATATATGTTTACGCTCGACATTCCCAAATTGACACTACAGGGTATTAACTGGTGGGACATTGTGAACGGGAGAAGTGTAATTGCCAAAGAAGCCGTGATGGAGAATGGTAAATGTGAGGTGTATCTCGACAGGTCACTTCCTTTTCGCAAAATAAAACAAAACAATTTCCCTCAACAGATTTTAATGAGAACACCCATGCCTTTTTCAGTTGCGAAAATGAAAATGCATCATACAAAATTGTTATATACTGAATACAACCCGGGCACAGATCAAACGGGGAATGTTGTGGTTTCTGATGTTAACGGCACCGTTGAGAACATTACCAATATTGGTAAGGAAATAAAAAAGAACAGGTTCATGACATCTGCATCTTCCGGCTCTTTTATGAATCGTGTTCCACTCGATGTTGGATTTCATTTTGATTTATCAAAATACAAAACAGGAAATTTTACAATGGATCTAAAGGTTGGCGAAATGGATAGTTCTATTTTAAATCCAATTACCGGGCCCCTTGCAGAATTTATATTTAAAAGAGGTAGTATCCGGGAAGGAACTGTACATGTTGAAGGTAATAATTTTAAGGCCAGCGGAAAAGGAATGTTGCTGTATAAAGATCTGTACCTCGTAGCAGTTAAAAAAAACAAGGAGGAGCCCGGAAAAATAAAACAGAGAAAATTATTAAGTTTTATCGGGAATGTTGTGCTCATAAAAAATTCAAACCCATCTAAAGGAAAAGAGCCCCGTAAGGAAACCTTCAGTTCTGAAAGAAATGATCACCAGCCTTTTTTCAGCCTTGTGTGGAAGACGATTTATATAGGAGTTTTAAAATCCATAGGTTTACCCCCAGGCTTCGGAAATAAGTCCTATTAAAATTTCAGTGTAATAGTTTAAACTGATTAATGATTGTATATTTAAAATGCAATTTGTAATCTGCTTATTCCAAACAAATTCATTAATAAAATGGCCACAACTTTAAAAGCTCCCTCTTTGCAACCAAGAAATATTTCACTGGATGTATTTCGGGGAATGACAATTTGTTTTATGATCATTGTAAACAATGGTGGATCTGAGCCTACTTTTTCTCCGTTGCTTCATGCAAAATGGAATGGATTTACGCCAACAGACCTTGTATTTCCCTCTTTTTTATTTGCTGTAGGAAACGCAAAAAGTTTTGTTATGCATAAGTGGGGAAATATGAAACAATCAGAGGTAGTATGGAAAATTTTAAAACGTACTGCGCTCATTTTTTTATTAGGGTACCTTATGTATTGGTTTCCTTTTTTTGAGCTGGATAAAAATCATCATATCATCGCAGCTCCTATACGCAATACAAGAATAATGGGTGTGTTGCAAAGAATCGCTTTATGTTACGGTATTGCTGCTCTTATGATTTATTTTTTAAAAATAAGACCAACGACTATCATTTGTGTGGCACTCCTTTTTTTATACTGGATATTGTTATATTGGTTTGGTGATGCTTCAGATCCACTGAGTTTACAGGGAAATGCAGGTTTTAAGCTGGATAAATGGCTTATGGGGGAAAGTCACATGTATCATGGAGAAAACGTGGCATTTGAGCCTGAAGGGTGGCTGAGTACATTACCCGCCATCAGTAATGTAGTAGGGGGATTTATAGTAGGGAAGTGGATCCAGCAAAAAGGAAATTCTTATGAAGGATTAGCAAAACTATTATTGGCAGGTTTTGCATTGTTGGTGTGTGGCTATTTCTGGGATCTGGTATTTCCCATCAATAAAAAATTATGGACAAGCAGCTTCGTGGTGTACACTATTGGATTGGATTGCATTATAATTGCCGTGCTCAACTATATCATCCAGTTTGAAAAGAAAGTAAAATGGACCGGATTTTTCCAGGTGTTTGGTAGAAATCCCTTATTTATTTATTTGCTTTCAGAATTGCTAATTACAGTTCTTTTTATGATTCCAGTTGGGGCAAACTCCAATTTCCTCAGATGGGTAAATCAAAATATCTTCAGTTATGCAGGCCCATATTTAAGTTCCTTATTATTCGCAATTGCTTACATGCTGGTTTGCTGGAGTGTTGGTTACTGGCTGGATAAAAGAAAAATTTATGTGAGGGTATAGGTGGTGAGTGGTGAGTTGTCAGTTGTGAATCGTGAGTGGCAATAGTCAATTGTCATTGGTTAATAGTCAATAGTCAGGTAAAAGACACTCGTTTCCAGGGGAAAATAAAAAAATACCTAATTCCGTTTATTTTGTAGGGATTTTGTATTTCCAGCCCTGAAAGGACGTAATACGCCAGCATCGGCTGAAGGCCGTTGAAAGCAGTAGTCAATAGTAATTGGTCAATAGCCCTGAAAGGGCGTAATATACCAGCATCGGGCATCGGCTAAAGGCCGAGGACCAATTCAACATTATTTTTATTTTTCCAAATGATTTTTTTTTCAATAGGTTTTGTTTTCAATATTTGCACTTTATTAAATTCATAATTGTTGTATGCGTATAGCTATAAATGGAATGGGCCGTATTGGCCGGCTTTTATTCAGGAGACTGATAGAACATGATCAATTCGAAATAATAGCTGTAAACGATACCATGCCGGTTGATAATCTCGCATACCTCCTTAAGTATGATTCGGTATATGGAACTTTTGAAAGAAATATAGTGACCCTGGATGGAGCTATTAAAGTACACAATAAAAGTGTCGCTGTATTTCAAACCGGGGATCCGGCCGGGCTTCCCTGGAAAGACCTGGATATTGATGTGGTGCTTGAATGTACCGGCAGCTTTACTACCAAAGCAGGTGCTGAAAAACATATTCAATCGGGAGCTAAAAAAGTTTTGTTGTCCACCACCGGTGCTGCAGATATTCCATTACTGATTTATGGATTCAACCAAACGAGGTTAACACCAGCGACAAATATTATTTCACCCGGCGGCTGTATGACCAATTGTTGCATTCATATTCTTTATATCCTCAATTCGATAAGTATCAGGTCTGCTCATTTAAACATCCTGCACTCTTATACTTCACGCCAGGAGCTTGTAGATGCACCCAATAAAAACTTCAGACGGGGAAGAGCCGCAGCAGAATCAATCATTCCTGTTGAAATAGATGTACATAAATCATTGGAACGTTTAATGCCCGGCATGCAAAATAAAATTGCTTCTTCCTCCATAAGAGTACCGGTTGCCAATGGTGCTATGGCTTTTTTTTCGATCCAGCTAAATGATGAAGTAAGTGTTGAACAGGTAAATTTACTTTTCAAAAAAGCAGCTGAAAATGAATACCGTGGAATTCTTGACTACACAGAAGAACAGGTTGTGTCACTAGATATCAAAGGGAATGAGCATTCATGTATTATTGATGGAACTCTTACTTCTGTTATCGGCAATCACCTTAAAATTGCTGCATGGTTTGATAACGAATGTGGATTTACCAGCCGGATGATTGATTGGCTGGAAATATTGCGCAGGCAGATGCCCGGGGAAAATGACATAGCTGTTTAAAAAAAATAATTCGTTGCAACTAAAATCTGTAATCTTTTATTCCCGTAAATTGGTCCATAAGCCGCATTACCTCGGCTCCATCTTCTGCGCTGCAGGGATTAGGGCCTTCATCCAGGAAATATTCCACCACCTTATTAATCATAGGTTGCTGTACATGCTTTAATGGTTTAAAAAGAATAATTTCTGTTTCACTATTTTTAGTAACGCTTAGCTTTTGTTGTCCAAAAAAACTAAAATTTATTTTTCCTTTGGAGCCTTCGATTTCACAACTATCTTTTTCATTTTGAACATCAACATTGAAACACCAAAGTCCGTTTAAAACCACGTTATTTTTAAAAAGGATATTCCCGCTTACGATATCATCCGCGTTATAAAGATGAGTTTGATTTGCAGAAAATCCGGACGCATTTTCCACAACCCCGAAAAAATAATACATAAGATCGAGATGGTGCGGTGCGATATCATGAAACAAGCCGCCTCCTGCAATAGAAGTGTCCACCCGCCAGGTATTTTTTGGAAGTTGAAGTTCTTCCGGTGAAAGAAGCTTCCTGTAAAAATCCAGCCTTGCAAATCTTATATCGCCAATAAATTTTTCGTCCAGTAACTGCTTTATTTTTTTGAAATAGGGTTGCTCACGCCGGTAATGAGCAATAACCAGTTTGGCTCTTTTTTCATTTGCGGCATTCATCATTTTTATCGCAGACGCAAAATTTACAGTCATAGGTTTTTCTACATATACCGGCTTGCCTGCTGCTATTGCGGCGAGCGTATATTCTTCATGGGACGAGGGTGGGGTAGCAATATAAATGGCGTTGACATCGGGATCATTGATAAGACTCATAGCATTATCATACCATTTTGGAACATGATGCCGTTGAGCATAATCCTTTGCTTTCTCAGTATTTCTTCTCATTACTGCAACAAGAGAAGAATTTTTTACTTTGCTAAAAGCCGGGCCACTTTTTACTTCAGTTACATCTCCGCAACCAATGATGCCCCAGTTAATTTTTTTCATGTAGAAATTTATCATAAAGTTATTAGATTCTTTATTTAAATAATAATGCCAGGCGGCTTAAAATGGCCTGGCACCGGCACACCTGTTTATCCAAAAGATGGTTTCGATTTAAGTACAGCTGGCCAACCTGAGCCGCGCTGGCGCCTGTTCCCGAAAACTTTTAACCCCGATATGTTAATTTTGATTTCCTTTACATGTCCTTACATTTGTCAATACTTGCGCTCATGACTTTTCCCAAATCAAATCCACAGCCTTTTTATTTCAAACTTGCGATGGTACTTATTGGCATCATTGCTTTAGGCTATTTAAGCATTTTGGGTAAAGAAGTATTGTGCCCGCTTCTATTTGGATTGTTATTTTCAATCCTGCTTTTACCACTCGCTAACTTTTTTGAAAACAGGTTAAAATTGCACCGCAATACCGCTTCGGCTTTATCTGTGCTATTGCTGCTGCTGTCAGTTACTGCTGTTATTCTTGTCGTCGGTTCCCAGGTTTCCAGCCTTTCGCATGACCTGCCTATGCTGAAACAACAGATTGTCGCATCACTTCATAACCTATCGGAATGGATTTCAAGCAAATTTCATGTGAATATAGAAAAGCAAATGAATTATGTAAATTCAGCGACTTCTAAAATTGAAACCATGGCCCCTACAGTGATTGGGGCAACCGTGCTTTCGGTATCATCAATCTTATTGTTTATTGTTTTTGTTATGTTCGATACTTTTTTTTTACTGTTTTACAGGAAGCTGTTGCTTAAGTTCCTGGTAGATGTTTTCAGGGAACGAAATGCAGAAGCTGTTTATGATATTGTAGCGAGGGTACAATTAATTATCAGGAAATATATCGTGGGCCTGTTCCTTGAAATGGGCACAGTCGCAGTTGTATGCTGCAGTGTTTTCCTGCTTCTTGGAATTAAGTATGCCATTCTGCTGGGCCTCATTACTGCCTTATTTAACATTATACCTTACATCGGCATATTTACTGCTTTGTTTTTGAACATCCTTATCACATTCGCAACCACCGGCGCCGCCACTAAAGTATTGCTGGTGGTAATAACTGTTGTTTCAATGCATCTTGTCGACAGTAATATTTTGCTTCCCTTAATTGTGGGTTCGAAAGTAAGGATCAATGCTTTTATAACCCTATTAGGCGTGGTGGTGGGTGAAATGATATGGGGCATCCCGGGTATGTTTTTATCAATACCGGTAATTGCCATTACCAAAATTATTTTTGACAGAATTGAAGAACTGCAGCCATGGGGTAATTTATTGGGAGATGAAAAAATTAGCAGCAAATCTCTCAGGCTAAATACTAAAATAAGAAAACAGAAAACTGATAAGTACACTAAATCTTCCTGAAATTATGCAAGGAATATTGGAAATCTTTCTTTGTTTATACTGCGCAAGGAGTAAAAAAGTGAATTGATTTTCCGACAGTTTTATACATTAAATCCCTACCAGCAAACCTTAGTAGAATGAACTTCATTAATGATCAACCTTATTACCTTATTACCAATAATTACAATATATAATAGTCAATCATTTAATAAGGTAATAAGGTTATAACTATTCAATAAGTCACTTTCTACTAAGGTTTAAAATCCAATGAGTTTATCCACTTTCACTTTAAAAGTCAGCACATGGACGTTTTGAAATTAAGTAATTTAAAATGTCACTATTTATCCCTTGTGAAGTATAATAATAAATTTCTCTTCCCCGAAATTCGTTGACGTTATTTTTCCACAACTTATCTTTTTTAAGTATTTGAAAAGCATATGCTTATGTGTATTGATAGTAATCAAAATATATTAAATAAACACCCTTAACATTTTAATAACTCCACATGGTATGATTTTAGAACCTATGGTGGAATAATCTGTTGGATATAATTTTAGCAGAAATTTTTAACCTGAAAAAATAAAAATTTTATGAAGAAAGTATGGATATCATTATTCGCAATAACACTTTCACTGGGAGTATTTGCACAGGATTCTACAAATCAAACACCTGCAACAGCCCCACAGCAAAGCGTTAAAAGCCATGAAGGCGTTATCATGAAAGACGGTAAATTACTCATGATGAAAAATGGCCAGACTACCCAGTTGACCACCGATTTGACATTGGACAACGGGGCAGTAGTTATGTCAAACGGAACGCTAAAATCGAAAGATGGCACAACCACAACTTTAAAAGAAGGCGATTATGTTGCAATGGATGGGACCACCGGTAACATTAAAAACAGATGGCAGCAAAAAGATAAAATGAAATCGGATTCTTTAAAATAATACTAAAGTATTGGTTTTGGAAATGCGAAATGCCACGTTAATTGCGTGGCATTTTTTTTGGGTAGTGTGATTTTCATTTCCTGTTATTGTATTGTTTACTTCATTACGGGCAATTCAATATAAGTTGGATATTGGGCAGAGAAATAAATTCGTTGTTCTGCTTTTATGAAATCACGATCCTCAGCTTTAAAAATATTGGGAACAAATTTCTGCGGGTTGCGGTCAATAACCGGGAACCAGGTGCTTTGTACCTGTATCATAACCCGATGGCCTTTTTTAAAAGTATGATTGATATCGTGCAGATCAATTACAAACTCTTCGGGTTTATTGGGCACCAGGGGAGAAGGATTGGAAAAACTTTTTCTATAACGGCCCCTGAAAACTTCCATTGCCACCGGTAACTGGTAACCACTCATGGATAAGCTTTTATCGAAGTCAGGATACACATCTATCAGTTTTACGACCCAATCGGCATCAGTACCGGTAGTACTTGCAAAAAGATGAGCCATAATTTTTCCCGTAACTGTAAGATCTTCTTTAAGAGAATCCATTACAAAGCTTATTACGTCGGGCCGGCTATATACAAACCTCTGGTCTTCTACATGCCACGTCCTCCAGCGGCTGCCTGTTCCATAGGTCGCTTCAATTGGCTGGATCCTATAAGGCACAGGCTTCGCCGGATCGCTGATATAGCTTATAAAACCTCTACTGGCTGTTGGTTTTGTAAATGAGCAGGAGTTATTAATTCCTGCATATAATTTTTGAATAGTTGTTTCTTTAGGCGGCCAGCTTTTGTAAGTTTTCCATTCGTTGCTCCCGGTTTGAAAACAATAAGCTTCATCAAATTTAACAGTACCGTTTTGATCGGCGTCTATGCCTTTCAGCCAATAGTCAAACCATTTTTTCTGAAGGGTTCGAAACCAATCGCCGGTATTGCTTCCAAAATCAATTTTACCCAGGCTGTCTCCTTTGGCTCTTCCCCACTGGCCATGATTCCACGGGCCCAAAACAATATAATTGCGATTGAAAGAATCTTTCATTTCCATGTGGCCATACATCAGTTGCGGGCCATTCATATCTTCCTGATCGAAATAGCCGCCTACATGCAATTGTGGAATTTGCGGGTATTGAATATAATTCAGCGGGGAATTTTTTTGCCAGTATGCATCATAATCAGGATGTTGGGTAAAACTGTTCCAGGTAGGAATTTTATTGTGAAAATATTTATCATTTACATTTTTTAATGACCCTAATTTGAGGTACCAGTCATACAGATCATATTGTGGAAAAGGAAAATTACTGCTGGTTGTTTTATCAAACTCTACCCCATAAGAATATTCCAAACCATAGCTGAGGCGAAAGGCGCCGTTATGGTGAAAATCATCACCTAAAAACAGGTCGGCCATACAAGCTTGTTCTGATGCAGCTTTCAGAGCAGGATGCGGATCAACCGCACCCACCAGCGCCAGCCAGCCAGGGTAAGAAATTCCGAATATCCCGGCCTTGCCATTATTGCCGGGAACATTTTTTATGAGCCAGTCAATGGTGTCCCAGGTGTCGGTGCTTTCATCAACCGCTCCTTTTTCAGTGGCATGGATGAGTGGCTGGTGTATTTGCATACTTCCTTCACTTTTGTATTTACCGCGAATGTCCTGGTAGACGAATATGTATCCTTCCCTGGCTAAAATATAATCAGAACCCAGCATTGACGTTTTAAAAGTAGTGTCGTCAGGAATGGGAATATCAGCACCATAAGGAGTGCGCTGGATTAAAACAGGTACTGGTATTTTGGCATCAACCGGGGCAAGTATAACAGTGAATAATTTCACACCATCTCTCATGGCAATCATCGTGGATGTTTTTTTATATGCCGTGATGCTGTCGGTTTGAGCGATGGTAATATTACCAGCACAACAAATAAAAATAAGAGCGTATATTTTTTTCATCTGTAATTTTTATAGTGAAGAAAGCAAATAAAGTTAGGGGAATTGTGTAGAAACAAATCAGAAATAAGAAGGTAATAATAAAAAATAAGGAAGTTACAGACGATAAAAGATTTGGCCTTTTGATAGTTTAAAGTTCGCATGTATGTGTTGATGTTTTGCTGCAACTTTCTAATTCTTTATTCCGTATTTTCTTTTGTTACTTTACTTTTATAAATAAAAAAATGCCGGAACTTAATTTCTCCCCGTTTCCCGAAATAAAAACTGAAAGACTTTTGTTACGGAGGATGACAGAACAGGACGTGAGTGAAATTTTTTTCCTTCGTTCCGATAAGGAGGCGATGGAATTTATTGACAGGCCAATAGCCTTATCCATGAAGGATGCACAAAGATTTCTTGATATTATTAATAACTCGCTTAATACGAACGATGGAATTACATGGGGAATTACCATGAAGGAAAACCCCGGAAAATTAATTGGAACTATTGGTTATCATAAAATAAAAAAGGAACATTACAGGGCCGAAATTGGTTACATGCTCAATCCTTCTTTTTGGAGAAAAGGGATCATGAAAGAAGCGATTTTTGCTGTACTTGATTTTGGTTTCAATATGATGAATTTACATAGTATAGAGGCCCACATAAACGCCGGTAATGGCGCTTCCTCGGGTGTTTTAGAAGCGACGGGTTTTATAAAAGAAGCACATTTTAAAGAAGATTTCTTTTTCGATGGCACATTCAGAGATACGATAATTTATTCCAGGCTTAAATAAAAAGAGGCTGCAACCGGCAGCCTCTTTTTAATAAAAAGATATTTTTTAATTAACGTCGAAGTCAACTTTCCTGTTTCCCCATAATAAGGTTATTGTACCTGCAGGGCTTATTTTGAAAGTCATTTTTTCAGTGGGAGTAGCCTCAGTAGTGTACTTTGTTTCGACACTTACATCATCAGCTCCCTTAACAACCGGAATGCCCCATCGCTTCCAGTTTTTGCTGAAAAATACACTAACATTATTACCATTAAACAAAGTGTACAACGAGTATTTTCCGGCGGGTAATTTTTTCCCACCGAGGGTTACCTCCTTATCTGTTTCAAATACAGTCGCCTCATTGGCGCCGGTACGCCATTCCTTTCCATCCATGGGCTCAAGGTCTTTTCCAATCGTTCTGCCCTTTACTGATGGCTGGCTGTAATCAATAGAAATGGTTGCGCCGCTTTTTATCTTTTCGGTAACTTTTGCAGGAGGGCTTGGCCTTTTACTTTTATCTTCCTGCGCGCATGCCTGGATGCCTGTCATTAATGCTGTGGCAATTAGGGCAAAAGTGAATAATTTTTTCATTGATAATTTGTTTGAGTGAAATTTTAAAATATTTGGAATAGATTTCAAATATATAGAAAACCTGTAAATGAAAACCCCTTTATGGATGATTGGCAAAATATTGTGACGGGAAGTGCGAAAACCGGGGAAATTTGCAGGTTTTAGATAAGGGTAAAATTGCGCCTCTCCTGTTTATATTCTATCGGGAAAAGCTGGCAAATAGAAAAAAGCCAGACAGAAATTATTGCGGCTTTCTTTTGAATTGTATACATTTAAAACCGGAAACATATCTGAAGCGTAATTTTGAAAAGAGACAGGTGCGATTGGTGATAAATATTCCCGGCATTTTGGATGAATTTGATAAAACATTTATTTTGAAAAGTAATTAGCTCGCGCACGATGTCAATGCTAAAACAAAAGAATATTAATACAAGTGGATGCATAATGATTTTTTCGCCCGGTTATATAACACAAACCCTGGTACTAACTTTTGACTGTCATGAAAATAGCATTTATTATTTTTGATGGAATAACATGGCTGGACTTTATTGGCATTTACGACCCCATAAGCAGGCTGAAATCTCTAAATTATTTACCGGGCTTAACCTGGGATATCTGTTCCTGGTCAGGAAATGGAAAAGATAATTTCGGACTTGAAATTATATCAACAGAAACCGGCTCTTCACTTAGTGACTATGACGTGGTTATTATTCCGGGAGGTAACGGAACACGGCAATTACAATTTAACAGCGATTTTATTACATGGATACAAACTGCTGACAACGCAGCTTATAAAATTTCAATTTGTACGGGCAGCTTAATTTTAGGTGCGGCAGGGTTTTTATCCGGCAAAAAAGCCACGACTAATTTCCGGGAATATGAATCACTGAGACCATATTGTAAAGAAGTATTGACTGATAGGATCGTCGAAGATGGCAATATTATAACCGCGGGGGCCGTATCCGCATCCATTGATCTTGGGCTCTATTTGTGTAAAAAGTGGGCGGGACATGAAGCAGCACAGGAAATCAGGACACGGATGGACTATCACGGGTAATTAAAGCAATCATTTACTAACCGGCAGCATTATCATAAATACCAAAAAATATTTCGATTACACGCTACCGTTAGTTCCTGGAATACTGCCCAACAACTCTTCCTTTCTTATTAGCGATAAAATCTTTAAATTGACAGATCCAAATATTAATTCATTTAATTCACAAAATATCAAAGACTTATAAGAAGAAAGCGGTAGTATATTATCCCGGGATATTCCAGATAACCAGGGATAATTCTTTCACAAGATTCACGTCAAAACATAAAAGAAAGTTACAAGCATATTGTTTGAAATCAAAATTTTTACGACCAGTTAATAAGATTTCTTAAGCCATAAACATTTCAAATTTATATGAATATCAGGCTTTCATTTTCTTACGTGATCACTTTCCTCCTGTTACTAATTGTAATGCTGGAGTTTCATGAAAGCGTTCATATTGTAGTTGGCCGTTTCATTTGCGGTTGCTGGGGTACACGCGACTTTAATGCCTGGTCATTGTGTGACGGATGCGATAAAAGACATTCCTTTTCCTGGATTGCCACACTCGCAGGGCCACTTTTTTCTTTTGGCCTTATGTGGCTGGGAATGGCCTGGCTCTCTTCGGCAAATTCAAAAAAGAAAGCATTAGGATTTTCCTTGATTTTTTCCAATATTCCATTTGGAAGGATAAGCCAGGTGATGATGGGTTCCGGTGATGAAATGACTGTGATGAGAAGTGTCTTCAAAAACAATTTCAGCGATGCACAAATGATTCTTATATGCTCTGTGATAGTTTTGGGGCTTGGACTGCCACCAATTATTAAAGCCTTCAGAACATTGACCAACAGGCTGTCCTGGCTCTACATCCTTGGTTTTTTAGCGGTACCACTTTTGTTTTTATTAATTTATATTCTCACATTTCTGAACTTTTTTTTGAATAAAGGGTTTTTATCAGCTACCTGGATTATGGGAACGCCATTATTAATTACGCTTCATACAGGTATAGCGTTAATTTTTCTAATATTGTTTCGAAAGAGCCTTTTTTCAATAAACAGGACAGAAATGCCCAATGCATTGCAAAAGGTGTGAGCTTAGTTACCCGCCATCCCATTAAAATCAAAATTGCGGTGGATGGTTGAAAGCTTGTCAGTACAAACCAGTATTGGATATTAGTTCCTGGAAAACTGGTTAACCGCCCCCGCTTCCTTATTATATTTATTTCGATAATTAATGGGCGATAAACCTGTTATCCTTTTAAATATGGTTCTGAAAGCCTTGGTATCTGAATAACCGACTTCATACATCACTTCGTTGATGTTTTTTCTGCCCGTTTCAAGGTTCTTCTTCGCCGCTTCGATTTTAACCCGTTGAATATATTCTGTTACGGTATTGGCAGTCGCCTTCTTAAACCTGCGCTCCATGTTTCTTCTTCCTACCGCAAACATGGACGCCAGCTGGTCAATGGTAATTTTCTCTTCAAAATTATTTTCAATATACTCCTGCGCTTTTTTTATGGGCTCGTCATCATGTGTTTTCTGACCCTCGAAAATTATGAATGGCGACTGGCTGATGCGGTCTATGTCTATCATAAAAAGTTTAGAAATGATAACAGCAACATCACGGCCTGCGTATTTTTCAATAATGTACACCAGCAGGTTCAAAAAGGAATACGCGCCCCCACTTGTATAAATACCATCTTCTTCGGTCATGATCCTGTCGTCTACCAGGTTCACATTTGGAAATATAGCTCTGAACGCGTTGGCGGCTGTCCAGTGTGTAGCACATTGTTTACCGTCCAGCAAACCGGTTGCAGCAAGAAAAAAAGAACCGATGCAAAAGCTGGCAACTTCTGCGCCTTTTTTATGTTGTTGTAAAATCCATGGAACAAACTCCTGATTGTTCTCCATTGCTGTTTTTGGATCACCGTGTATGGCAGGAATAATGATAAGGTCTGTTTTTTTTACGTCGTCAATTAATACGTCGGGGCCCACGGTGAATAAACCATTTCTCTGGCTTGTTTCTTTGGAAATACCTACAAGTTGCACTTTAAATAAAGGAGGCTTTCCCTGGGTTTTTCTAATTGAATTTACTTCATTAAAGATCTGGTGGGTTCCTTCAATATTTACGACGCTTGTATGTCCCTTGGGGATAAGAATTGAAATGTGTTTCATAATACCTTATTGTTTGAGAGTGTATTTTTTATATAGCAAAAATAAAGAACATTTTTGTCGCAATCAACCCCTTAAATTGCCGCATTTGCACCCT
>JBDTZL010000296.1:0-5414 GCA_040005125.1 Ginsengibacter sp. | reverse complement strand
GAGCAATGAGCAGTGGACAGTGAGCTGTGAGCTGTGAGCAATATTAAATAATCAGTATATATTGTAAAATTTCTAATATTGATATTGACTTTTGACTTAAAGAATAATTATAATACTGTTTGTGTATGGGAAGAATATTTGAAGTAAGGAAATCGACCATGTTTGCCCGTTGGGATAAAATGGCAAAACAATTTACACGCATTGGTAAAGAAATAGATATTGCGGTAAAACTGGGCGGCCCTGATCCTGATAACAACTCGGCTTTGCGCCGTTGCATCATTAATGCAAAAGCCGTAAATATGCCAAAAGACCGTGTTGAAGCGGCTATTAAGCGGGCAATGGGTAAGGATAAGACCGACTATCATGAAATGTTGTATGAAGGTTACGCCCCGTATGGGATAGCCTTGCTTGTTGAAACTGCAACTGATAATCCTACCAGGACAGTCGCCAATGTTCGCATGCACTTTAATAAAGCAAGCGGGTCGCTCGGAACCAGCGGAAGTGTGGCATTCACATTTAATCATATTGGTGAATTCAAAATAAAAAACAACAACCTCAATATCGAAGAACTTGAACTCGAGCTTATTGATTACGGGCTCGAGGAAATTGGTGAGGATAGTGAGGGAAATATCGTAATCCGTACCCCGTTCAATGAATTCGGGCATATGAGCAAGGCCCTTGAGGAAAAAGGTATAGAGCTCATAACGGCAGAGCTTACACGAATTCCTACCAGTACTATGGAGCTTCCTGAAGAGCAGGCAAATGACGTTCTGAAACTTATTGATAACCTTGAGCAGGACGAAGATGTACAAAAGGTATATCATAATTTGAAATGAGAAAGCCGCCCCAATCGAATTGGTAGCGGCTCTGTCTCTGACTATGACCCCCAAATTATCTACACCAAAAGAATTAAAGCTTTACTATTATTTATTTCTTCCAATTCAATAAACCATATTGACTTTTTTCTGCATCAATAACTTTCCCGGTTGATCAGAATTATATGACTATAATATATTTCCAGGGTTTAATTGCCGCAAAAAGATTAGAATATTATTGATTTATGAATTTCGAGGAAATCCTGCATCTAAGAAATATATGATTTTATAGCAATACAACCACTTGACATAGTTTTTTATCTTTAATCAAATTCATTACATGCGTTCCAAAAAAATCACAGGTTTCCAATTACTTCTTTTGATTATTTTTATTTTCTCTTTTTTAACAATAAGTGCCCAGCAACCTATGAGTAACTTTATCGGCGAATGGAAAAAAGTGGATGAACTGGTTAGCAAAGGTTTAACAAAATCTGCGCTTGCAGAAGTTGATAAAATTTACAACACCGCCAAAAAAGGCAATAATGATGCCCAGGTCATTAAATCATTACTATATAAAATAACATTACACCAAAATATTGAAGAAGACGCTTCTGCAAAAAGTATTGATTCAGTAGAAAAAGAAATTGCGGATGCAACAGAGCCCGCCAAATCAATTCTTGAAAGTATTGCCGCGCAGATGTATTGGAATTATTTTCAGCAGAACCGCTATAAATTGTACAGCAGAACCAATACTGTTGATTTTAATAAAAAAGATATAGCAACCTGGACGGCTGATGATTTGCATAAAAAAACCGGGGAGTTGTATGCAGCTTCTCTTAAAAATGAAACGCTTTTACAACAGGCAAAGCCTGAACCTTTCGATGCCATCATTTTAAAAGGAAATGTGCGATACCTGCGGCCCACTCTTTATGATTTGCTTGCTCATCGCGCATTGGATTATTTTTCAAGTGATGAGCGTGATATCACCCGGCCAGTCTATGCTTTTGGGATAAAAGACAAGGAAGCTTTCGCACCGGCAAATGGTTTTGTTAAACACACATTCATCACCAAAGATTCGGCATCACTTCGCCACAAAGCATTACTAATTTTCCAAAACCTTTTGTTATTTCATGCAAATGATCCAAAGCCGGATGCATTGATAGATGCGGATATTGAGCGAATCAGTTTTGTATATCAGTATGGAGTAATGTATAATAAGGATACTCTCTATATCCAGGCATTACAAGATATCGGCGAAAAATATAATACTAACCCTGCTTCGGCGCAGGCGGCATTCCTGGCGGCTCAAATGATTTATAACGCCGCTTTTCAATCATCAAAAAATGACGCTGCCGTTTCGCCCTATACAGTTAAGCAGGCAAAGCAAATGCTTGATGGGATTTCTAAAAAATTCCCAGATAGCGAAGGAGGTATAAATAGCAAAAATCTTATTAACCAAATAGTACATCCTGAAATAAAACTCACCACCGAAAAAATAAATGTACCAGGCATGCCCTTTCGTACATTGATAACTTATAGAAATTTTAACAGCGTTTATTTCAGGATCCTTCAATTAACTCCTGAATTAAAAAAGCAGGTCACCAATAATTACAACAACGACCAGGTATTTCAAAAGCTAACCAATGAAAAAAACCTCAGAAACTGGAAACAGGATTTACCACCCGGGGATGACTATCTTTCGCATTCAACTGAAATAAAGATTGATGCTTTGCCTGTTGGTGAATATGTATTATTAGGAAGTGCCGCAGAAGATTTCAGCCTTAATAAAAATCCATTGGCGGCACAATATTTTTATATTTCAGACATCAGTTTTATTAATAGCGGCTTACAATATTTTATATTGAACCGTTCCACCGGCCAGCCTCTTGAAGGTGCAAAAGTGCAGGTATGGAAGCAGCAGTATGATTACAATACGCGAGAAAACAAGCCAGGCAAACAGGCATTGCTGACCACTGATAAAAATGGATATTGTAAACTACCTCCCTCAAAAAAAGATGAGAATAATAATGTAAGGCTTGAGATCAGTTATAAAAAAGATAAGCTATTCATGGATGGCGCCCAGTACATTTATAATTATGAGAACGATGAGGCTGCGGAGACAGATCAAAAAAAATATGACAAAGACAATGCAAAAGTTTTTTTATTTACCGACAGGAGCATTTATCGCCCCGGCCAATTGGTATATTTTAAAGGCATTGGAGTTACCAAAGACTGGAAAACAAAAAAGGCAAAGCTGCTTGAAACAAAAGATTCATTAACTGTTATCCTGTCTGATGCAAACAATGAAAAAGTTGATTCTATAGAAGTGTTGCTGAGTGAATTTGGCTCCTTCAATGGAAAATTTCATTTACCCGAAAATAAATTAAACGGTGAATTTGACCTCAGTGTAAAAGACCTCGAAAATTCTTCAGTTTCATTTTCTGTTGAAGAATATAAACGCCCGAAATTTTATACTGAATTTGAAAAAGTAAAGGGCAGCTACCGGGTGAATGATACAGTAGAGGTTACAGGATTTGCGAAAGGATATGCCGGTAATAACATTGATGGAGCCAAGGTAAGTTACCGGGTAACAAGAGTTGCCAGGTTCCTGTATCCATGGATGTTCTGGCGTAAAGGTTTTCCGCAAACCCAACCATTGGAAATTACCAATGGTGAAATCGTAACGGACGCTGATGGAAAGTTTGCGATAAAATTTGCAGCCATCCCTGATCTTACTCTTGATAAAAATACAGAACCTGTTTTTGATTATAAAGTAGAAGCTGATATTACTGATATTAATGGAGAAACAAGAAGCGGCAATATTATCGTTCCTATCGGCTACAAAGCTTTGAATTTACAGATCGCTTTGCCACAGGGTGATATTGTAAATATTGATAGCCTTAAAAATATTTCCATAACCGGTAAAAATTTAAGCGGAGAACCTGAGTCAGTGAAAGCCGATGTAAAAATTTATAAACTTCAGCCACCGGCAAGATTGATCCGTCAAAGGCTTTGGGAGCAACCTGATAAATTTATCCTGACAAAAGATGAATTTATTCAATACTTCCCTCATGATGAATATACGGATGAAAGTAAAAAAGAATCGTGGCAAAAAATGCAGGTTGTTTATTCTAAAATTGATAGCACCAATGCAGTTGGCGGTTGGCAGTTGGCAGTTAGCAGCTTCCTACAAGGTTGGTATGTGGCTGAAGCAACTGCAAAAGACAGGTACGGGCAGGATGTAAAAGATGTAAAATATTTCCAGGTATATGATAAGAAAGCACCATCATTACCTTCACTCTCTTACATCTGGAGTTTACCAGAAAAAAATTCTGCGGAGCCAGGTCAGACAGCACATCTTGTGACCGGCAGTTCTGCCGATAATATCTTTTTGATTGAAGAAATTAATAAGCAAAAGACAACCGACAATGGGCAACAGGCTATTGACAAAACATCAGCAGGGTTAAATTTTATCTCTCTGAATAATAATAAAAAAACTTTTGATTATTCTATCACAGAGAACGACCGCGGTAGCTTTGGCGTGAATTATTTTTTTGTAAAGGACAATCGTTTTTATGTTACTTCAAACAATATATATGTTCCGTGGAGTAATAAAGAGCTTAACATTTCCTTTGATACTTATCGCGATAAAACTTTACCCGGTAGTGAAGAAAAATGGAAAGTAAAAATCAGTGGTAAAAAAGGCGAAAAGGTTGCTGCAGAAATGCTGGCATCTATGTACGATGCATCTCTTGACCAGTTCAAACCGCATTCATGGGATCAGCTTGATGTGTGGCCAATATATTCAGGTTATAATACATGGGGAAGCGGTCAAAATTTTACACCTGTACAGTCTATTGAAAAGTATTGGAATGAAAAATATCTTGAGCAAAAGGAAAAAACATACGATGCATTATTGTTTATTGAAGAAAATAATAGAATGATGACCCATATAAATGGATTTATGGCTTTAAGTAAAATGAGCGTGCAGTCTCCTGCGCCTGAAATGGCGCAAAGGGAAGTAAACGAGGAGGTTGTTGTAACTGCTTTAGGGAATACAAAACGTGTTTCTGCAAAAATCACGGAAGGTGAAAAAGATTCAGCAATCATTGCTCTACATGCCGGGGACAAGGGAGTAAAGGTCGATAATCAATCGCAAATTCAAATCCGAAAAAATTTCAATGAAACCGCTTTCTTCTTTCCTGAATTAAGAACCGACAAAGACGGCAATATAGAATTCAGTTTTACCATGCCGGAAGCGCTTACACAATGGAAGCTGATGACTCTGGCACATACCAAAGATCTTGCAAGTGGCTATGCAGAAAAAACAATGATCACTCAAAAAGATTTAATGGTTCAACCCAATGCGCCACGCTTTCTCCGCGAAGGCGACCGCATGGAATTTTCTGCAAAAATTGTAAACCTTGGCGATAAGGAAGTAACCGGGCAGGCAGAGTTCCAGTTATCGAATGCCTCCACTATGAATTCTGTAGATGGATGGTTTAAAAATATTTCTCCTACTCAATTTTTTACGGCCGCCGCCGGCCAAAGTACCGTTGTAAAATTCAGCATTGAAATTCCTTACAATTTTAATAATGC
>JBDTZL010000362.1:0-5427 GCA_040005125.1 Ginsengibacter sp. | reverse complement strand
AATAATTAATAATTAATAATTAATAATTTCATAATTCTTCATTTTTTTCTTTTCAGCATGCGCCAACGCAGCCACCCTTACCCATTCACCATTTTCATGTGCACTAACCCTTGCGGCTAAACGCTCTTTGTTACAGGGTCCGTTGCCTTTGACCACGTTCCGGAATTCCTCCCAGTTTATTTCCCCGAAATCATAATGACCGGTTTCTTTATTCCATTTAAGATGATCATCCGGTATCGTGAGCCCGAGAATATCTGCCTGTTCTTTGCATATATCCACGAATTTCTGTCTCAGTTCATCATTGGTAAATCTTTTTATTTTCCATTTCATGCTTTGTGCCGTATGCGGTGAAGCATCATCATTTGGGCCAAACATCATAAGGCTTGGCCACCACCACCTGCTGAGCGCATCCTGCGCCATTTCTTTTTGAGTCTGCGAGCCCCGGCAAAGCGTCAATAGGATTTCAAATCCCTGCCGCTGATGAAAACTTTCTTCTTTGCAAACTCTTATCATTGCCCTTGCATAAGGTCCGTAAGAAGCACGGCACAAAGGAACCTGGTTCATAATGGCTGCGCCATCAACCAGCCAGCCGATTGCACCGATGTCTGCCCATGTGAGCGTGGGGTAATTAAAAATTGAAGAATATTTCGCAGTACCTTTTAGCAACTGGTCAACCATTTCTTCACGGCTTATCCCCATAGTTTCCGCGGCCGCGTATAAGTAAAGGCCATGGCCCGCTTCATCCTGGACTTTGGCAAGTAAAGTAGCCTTACGTCTTAACGACGGAGCGCGCGTTATCCAGTTTCCTTCCGGAAGCATCCCAACAATTTCACTATGGGCGTGCTGGCTGATCTGGCGGATCAGTGTTTTGCGATACTCATCCGGCATCCAGTCCTTCGGCTCAATTTTTATTTCCTGCGCGACTTTATCATCGAATATTTTTTGTAATTGGTCGGTAGCCATTGTGGAATTTTATTATTCAAAGTTACTGATTCAGTTTGTAAAAACTAACGGGCGTTAGTTAAATTATGTAGGCAATGATATGCTATTCGGGAGAGTCTGCTTTTCAGTTTTTACTTTCCCAGCGGGGTTTTCATTCTCCAGGCCTTTTTAGCAGAGCATGAAACTCCGATGCGTGTGGAGAGTTCAATTATATAGAAAGTCGACATTTATATTTTCGGTGTTCGTACAAGTATCGGGGTTTCCGGCAAGTTCTTTTCAATTCAAAAGTTTCAAAACGGAAAACCCCGCTGGGAAGAAATAATTTATTTCGTCAATTCAGCCACCTGGAAATTGAAATTCATTATCTTAATGGAGAGGCCATATTTATCAACTCCTGGTTTTTTAGTTGGGGCAAATCAATTGGGTTTTTGTTGAATCTGTGGTTGTTACAGAAGTTGAATTTATAATAATAGGTGTATATTTTTCTCAGGAAATATCTATAAAGTTCATTAAGATAGCCAGGTATTTTTTATTATTAGCATCATTTTCATAAATAGAAAAAATAAAAAAATTAAGCTTTTTATGCAGGTGCTCACTATTAACGCCTGTTAAGCCTGTATATTCCTTAAAATCGGAATAGCTGGGGTTAAGTATGGATAAAAGAAGAATGATCAAAATAATTAACCATCTTTTTTTAGATTTTGAATACATAGTATTTTTTAATAGCATCTGCTCTTAATAATTTGACTGCAAGATGAGTTTTATTTCTGCAATTAATTCTTTGGTTAATTTAAGAACCTTTCAGGAGGGTATCAACAGGTAAACTTTTGATGGTGGGTTGAAATATTTTTCCTGGATTTTAGTACCCTTGTACTTTCCTTAATACCCTGTTATTTTAAAAGTCCGTGGATTTTTCATATCTTAAACATTACCGTAAATTTTAATGAGAAGAAGAAAATATTGATTAGAGATTTATTTGATGAAATAATAATAGCACAACAAAGTAAACGCTATCACACAACCAAACATTGAAAAAAAGATGACCTACCAGGAAAAATTTGATGAACTTCAAAAACTTTTTTCAGAAAAATTTGATGTGTATGAAAAACTTAAAAAACAATTTCCCGGGGGAAATCACAAATCAGATGAACTTCTGGCAGCTCAGTCTGAATTTGAAAAAGCAAATACCGATCTGCAGACCTATCTTATCCTCTTTAAAGAAAATAATGCTTCACCAGGGGATGAATTTGGAACCATAGGTGAAAGATGTGGCGTGTAGTTGCCAGATAACAAATAAAAAACTTATTTACTGTCAAAGTCCACAACAACTTTTTTGCTTCTCGGGTGCGACTGGCATGTTAAAATAAATCCGGCCTTTACTTCTTCGTGTTCGAGCCCATAGTTCACTTCCATTTCAACTTCACCTTCTACAAGTTTTGCTTTACATGTGCAGCAAACGCCGCCTTTACAGGCAAACGGGAGGTCTGCGCCCTGCGCCAATGACGCATCCAGTATATTGTTGCTGTTGTAATCGAGCATGAAAGTGAAACTGCGTCCATCCATTTTTACAGTGATCTCACTTCCCTCATCTTCCTGCGATTTTTTCGCAGTATAAATTTTTATGTTTTTCCTCGTGGGTGTAGTGAACAATTCAAAATGAATTTTCTTTTTATTTATCCCATGCGTCTCCAGGAATTCTTTTACAGCGAAAATCATTTTTTCGGGACCACAAATAAAAAATTCATCAACAGGTGTAAGGTCAATTAACCTGGAAAGCTGTGCGCATTTTTCAGCATCTATTCTCCCGTAGTTAATAGTTGCTTCCGTGCGTTCCCTGCTTAAAATATGATAAATCCTGAACCGTTGCAGGTGCTTATCTTTAAGTGCCTCAAGATCTTCCTTAAAAATTATCGAAGACACATTCCGGTTGCCATATACAAGGGTAACCGTACTTTGTGGTTCTGTCCGTAATATTGTTTTAATAATAGAGATTACCGGGGTGATGCCACTCCCGGCTGCAAAAAAAACATACTTCTTTTTATGGGAGATATTTACTTCAGTAAAAAATGTTCCGGTAGGCGGCAGCACTTCAAGTACATCACCCTGTTTAAGTTTTTGATTGGCAAATGTTGAGAAAGAACCATCATAAACCTTTTTAACGGCGATCCTTAATTCATTATCAAGGGGGGAACTGCAAATGGAATAAGACCTTCTGATTTCCTCTCCATCCCTGGTCGTTTTTATAGTAATATTCTGGCCTTGCTTAAATAAAAAATCTTTTCCCGATTCTCCCGGGACATCAAATGCAATCGAAACGCAATCTCTTGTTTCGTGTTGAATATCTTTAACTGTAAGCTTATGAAAATGTAACACCACTGTAGATTATAGATTTATGATTTCCTGTTTTTAGATATGCTCATATTTTTGTGAAAGCCTGTTTGTTCCTCTAATACTTTATGGTTTTTTGCAGAATTTTTCGCAGGCCTGTATTTTAATCCTTCAACGAGAAGTTTGACCATATTTTCTTCGAGCAATTTTGCGTCTATCTTTTTGCCGGATCTTTGCCAGCTTTCTATGCCACTTATTGCAGACAGAATAGTAAGAACTGCTATGTATGGATTAACAGCATCAATTTCGTTATTATCAATTCCTTTTTGTAAAATAGCGGCTAGGCGTGACCGGTAGTTTCGCCGCCGGGTTTTAAAATCACTTAAAAAGGGTTCCGGCAAATGTTTCCATTCATGGTCGGAAATATATACACTTTCATATTCTTCTATCATCATGGAAATATGGAAACGGATAATACTTTCGGTCTTTGACAGATACAATTGATGGCTAAGTTCAACTTTTCTTAAATTACCTGTAAACAATCGTGCAATCCTGAAACAAATGTCTTTTAGAATTGCGTTCTTCGATTCAATGTGATTGTACAGGCTGGGCGCTTCCACACCGATGGCATCCGCAATATCCCGCATTGAAGTGGCAGTGAACCCTTTTTTCATAAAAAGCTCTGAGGCTTTTTGGGTTATAACATCCTTTTTTGAACCGTTTTTTCCCGGGATTATTTTTGCCATAATACACGTGGTTATTCATCAAAACTAACACTTATTAGTTTTTGATGATGGTGATCCCGGGTTTTGATGATAGTTTCCTCTTTGGAAAATTTATGTCATTATTAAGATTTCAGTTATGATTACGCGTTATTAATAATTAATTTTGCAACACTCAAAAAATTTATAATGCAACTACAAGCGGTAGACAGGGTGGAAAAGATTTCGCCGGAAGATTTTAAAAATAAGTACTACTTGCCCAAAAAGCCATTGGTAATTACGGGACTTGCAAAACAATGGCCTGCATATCATAAATGGACCTGGGATTATTTTAACGAAATTGTAGGTGATAAAAAAGTGGGCCTTTATAATAATGTAAAGAGCGATGCTTATACGCCCATAAACACCGCCGATGATTATAAAACATTTGGTGAATACGTAGACATGATTAAGAAGGGGCCGGCGGCATGGAGAATTTTTCTTTTTAATATTTTCGATCATGCCCCCCAGCTTATACAGGATTTTACATGGCCCGAGGACCTGATGAAGGGCTATGTGAAAAAATACCCGATGTTATTTACCGGCGGACAAACATCCATCACCCATATGCATTTTGACATTGACCTTTCACATATTCTTCATACCCAGTTTGCCGGCAGGAAAAGAGTTTTATTATTTCGTCATGAAGAGCAGCATAAACTGTACCGTAAGCCTTTCGAAGTGCTGAGCCTTGCCGATTTTTCTAACTACAATCAAAATTCAGGTAAGCCTGACTATGAAAAATTCCCCGCACTAAAGCACGCCGCAGGGTACGAACTTATATTGGATCATGGTGAAACATTATTCATGCCGGCGGGTTACTGGCATCACATGGAATATCTTGACAGTGGCTTTGCTATGAGCCTTCGTGCCCTTCAAAGCTCCATTTCAGGGAAGATGAAAGGCGCCTGGAATTTATTTGGTATGAGAAGTATTGATACCATTATGAAAAAAACAACTCCCCAATGGTGGTATAGCTATAAAATAAAGAAGCTACAGAGACTCGCAGAACAGGAATTAAAAAAAAATTTTAATTAAAACCCAGGAAAATTCTTTTTGTAACAAAATATTGTTAATTTAGCAGCCCATTCGCGCTTTCCTTATCCTATTATTTAAGAACCACCCACACAAAACCCAATAGTTTTAACTAAAGAAATCCAATAGCTTTTAATTAAGTAATTAAAATTATTATAACCATTTAAAATTAATAACCTCATTTAAGACATTTTCAGGAAATCAGAACTTTTTCTTGTGGTTTCAGAGGTAAGCAAGGCCGGTGATTTTTATCACTGGCCGTTTTTTTTATAAAATTTTGGGAGCGTTATACGTTATTCCATCGAGCGGTTCATAAATTGCACCAGGGGCATTAACGCCTTGAAAGCCAGGACTACTTCAT
>JBDTZL010000363.1:0-5431 GCA_040005125.1 Ginsengibacter sp. | reverse complement strand
AAGATTCTCAAAGCCAGTTACAGGTATCCTTTTTTTCAATGTGCAGCGTATAAACATAATACCCATTTCCGATATATTATAATAAAATTTAATATTTTTTTAAAAAGATATTTTTATCATGTCTTTATAAACCGAAATTTAAAAAAATATTCCTGTTATATTATGCACCGGCAACTGTGGAAAAAAAATTAAGCCAGCACTTGCAGATATCCGGCAACTTTTGTAGGCTTGCATTCATAAAATCCATAATCTTCTCAAAGGCATTAGCATTTGGATTTAGCTCGCAAATTTTTAGCGGCGTCAATGTAACGCATATTAACTGCGATACCTTAAATGACAAACAATGCAAAAGAAGAAATCAAACTCTTATTGTAATATGCAGGTTATTATATGAACAAAATTCACTTATGGCAGAAAATGGCAAACCCTGGGAAATTGAGCAGCAGCAGGAATTTCAACATAATATTCTTTCGGTCAGTTTTGGCTCACTAAGTGAATTATCGATAGTACCGGATTTCTGGTTTGCGTTCAGCGCCGGCCAGGCTTTGGCCGTTATACACAATTTTGAGTTTATTCATGGTGATTTGCATATTGAACACATCTTTTTTAATTCGAATGATGGCACCAGTACGTTCATTGATTTTGGGGCAGCAGAAATGGGGAAAATAACCCCGGAAAAATGTGCCCTCGATTTAGTTCCGGCCTTTCTCACCATGGAAACGAAAATGTTTCATGGCTTCTTATGCGGGTATATAAATACTGCCCAGGTAGTGCTTGATTATTCCTACCCGAATTTTACAGACCAGTTACAGGAAGTTGCAGGCGTGAACATCGAAAATCCTGTTTTTTTAACAGAGAGCCTTACCGATGTTGCCGTAGTATTATTGAAATTTGGTTTGGAATTATCCTCAGTTGATGGCAAACTATCCGTCAGTAAAGGAACAAATGGTACTGATGAAAATAATTCGCCGGAGGAAATAGAGTTATTCCAGCAAATTATGCTGGTGCTTCTTTTAGCAGACGTAAACTATAACCAGCTAATAAATTTGGTAAGGGAAATAGCTGAAGAGCGCAATACCACGAATCTTAGTAATGAATTGCGATCAAATTTTTTGGGAGAAGATGCTGATCCTGAAACGCAAAGCAGTTCTGTTTTTGGCCTGATAATAAAAAACATATTACAAGAGTATAGGAAAAAAGAACCTTCCAATGAACAATTGATTTATGTGTACGGGAGCATAATGAAAATCATCAATGCCAGATTCACGCCGGAAGACCTGGAATCATTTATAGATATTTTAGCGGGGAATTTCAGACTCCGTTGCCAAACAGTTGCATAACATGGACCAGTCTGCAAAAGGAACATCAGCTTCCATCAGGATAGCACAAATCTCACTCTTACTTTTGCAATCGGTAGCTCACGATTCTTATAAAGATGAATACAGGATTGCCTTAATGTTGAGTCGCTCCAATAGTTTTAAATGGATCAGAACTTTTTTAAGCGATGAAAGCTCGGAAGGCTTCATGACAGAAATTGCTTATGCCGGTTCGAGAGTAACGTTATTTGTAAAAGTTTTTGAAAATTCACTGAATGAGCCTAATCCTTTGTGGTCTTTGATATGGCGGGCGTTACGCCTGGCTAAACAAATGATAGTTGCTATTGCACAGGCATTTGACAATGCTGACCTTTTAAAAAAAACACCAGGATCTGTTGAACAGATTACAACTTATGTACTAAACAGATCAGCATCTGTAATAAGGCTTTATTGCGAATCGCTTATTGAAAAAGGAAAAATGGATTCTTTCGAAGATAAAAGGACTCTCGCACTGCTTCAATGTGCGACAGAACTTTATGAATTAATTGACCTGTTTAAAAAAGAAAATTTTGCTTCCGACATTTTCAAACAGTCGTTAAAAAACACAATTGAAAAATTGGATTTCGGTGACCCATTCTCTGACTTTAATATTCTTTTGCGATAATGAAAAAAAATATAATAATTGACAGGGCTGAATTGTTGAACCTAAGCGTTGATTTAGCAAAAAATAAGCATAATGAACCCGCAGGCATGTTGGTTAAATTAGCAAAAAAATATCCCAGGATTGTTTATGAATCGGTAGGGATGAGTGCAATTGAATATTCTTTTGCCGGTATCAAAGATGTTGCCGACCATTTATTTGCTATCAGGGAAAGTATGGACTTCGGAATAAATGATAAAGACTCTGCGATGGTTGAATCTTTCCTGGTAACATTACAAAACAATTTGGAAATAGCCCATGCGATTCAAATCATGGAGAAAAACAGCCATTCTTCTCCCAAACCTTTATTGACACATTTAGGGTATATTACCAGGTTATTTCTCCTGGCAAATAAATATGATGCAGATATTTTTATCTGGAAATATCGAGTAAAACTGATAGAGACAATCTTAACAACTGCAGAAATACAATATAAAACGACCGGATTCGGGGATAATTTAGTTGCCTTGGAGATCATAGAATTCGATAATAAAATAGTTCCGGCTGTTTTGCTTAAATCTAACCTGATGTTTATTTATAGCGACCAAAAGAATGAAAAAGATATAACCATTAAGGCTATCTACTTTTCCTATGCATGGGATGAATCAAATGAGCCGGGAAAATACGAAAAATATGTCGATGAGATTTATGACAGCTTACATGCAAATGGATATACCCTCAAAAGAGATAAGATGGATTTAAATTACCAGGGACTAATTAGTGATTTTATAGTTAATAACATTGGGCGGGGTAACCTTATTATTGTTGCAATTAGTAAAAAATACCTGGAATCACCATACTGCATGTTTGAACTGTATGAAATATACCGTAATAGTGAGCTTAGTAAAATTTCATTCGTAAGGAAGATTTTACCAATTCGTTTAGAAGATATCAACCTAAACGATCCCGGTACACTTAAGCACTATTTTGCTTATTGGAAAGCGAAAGAAGACTCCTGGAATGAATTTATAAAGGAAAATATAGATAATGTTGGTAAAGAACAATTTGCAGAATATGACAAAATTAAACAGATAAGAAGAAGCTTTGGGGATTTAGTATCATTTATAATGGACATAAATGCTCTTAATAAAGAAATTTTATCCGCTTCGAATTATCAGGATATTGTTAAAGCAATCGAGTTATCCCTCAACAAAGATTTTAAAGAAGGTGCATAATTCTCTTCTCTTTCGGAGAGTTCATTTAAATTGTAAATTAGAAATGGATAGGTAATATCCCCTTATGGCAATAGAGGCAAACCCGTGAAACCTGTTCAAAGGAATAATAACTTATTAATTTCAAAATAAATATTATGCTATTTGATATTTAGCTTGCACTAAAAGTAAGAAACCATTACAAAAATACTTTGGTAGGAACCGTGTTAACGCATGAGCTGGATTATACAATTGACGGTTTTTTATCTGTCGTGAAGGCGAAGCACATAAGGCAACAGATATTTTATTAGATGCCAACTTTCATAACAGCTACAATTTAGCTGGCGTAACGAATGAAAAAGCTAAAGATTTTGAATAGTATGTTTACACATATACAGGAGTGGACATTTATTATCATGAGTTAGACCAAAACCTTACAAATAAAGGAATTGAAAAATATATTCTGCGAAGCAGAATCATCTACATTATCTTTGCTTTATTCTAATATTTTACTTGACTTATAAACTCTAACTGTTTAATAAACAATTTTTTGGTTATCCTTCGTTAATAAAATTATCCAATTTTTTAAGTATGTAAATGCCGACCGGTTAAAATCTGTGGAAAAAATTTCTGTAGGAGACTTGCGAAAGTGTCACAACTTTTGTAAACTTGCATCAACAGGATCCGTAATCTTGTCAAGGGCATTAGAATTGAGTTTAACACGCAAATTTCTAATGCCTTTTTGTTTTTAGCCTAACTTAGTTTTTGGCTATCATATCCTAAGATGATTCAATCAGAAATTAATATAAGAAATTCCTCTCTTTACAGTGAAGACCTTGCACCGGTGCCCTTGCATAAACGTACATGGAACACCTGGAACTATGCTGCACTCTGGATAAGCATGAGCCTTTGCATTCCTACTTACATGCTCGCAAGCTCATTGATCGGCGGGGGAATGAACTGGTGGCAGGCAATAATTACCATCTTCCTGGGCAATACGATTGTTTTAATCCCGATGATTTTAAACGGGCATGCGGGCGCTAAATATGGAATACCTTTCCCGGTTTTTGCAAGAGCAAGTTTTGGTGTAAGAGGTGCAAATATTCCTGCAATGCTAAGGGCAATTGTGGCCTGCGGCTGGTTTGGTATTCAAACATGGATCGGTGGGTTTGCCATTTATCAAATGATGAAGCTGTGGATCCCTTCACTGGCAACTTTGCCGCAAATTTTTCCGGCATCATTTGGATTACAGACAGGGCCCGCTATTTGCTTTTTTTTGTTTTGGCTATTAAATATGTATGTTGTTTATCTTGGAGTAGAGAGCATAAAAAAGCTGCTGGTTTTTAAAGCATTCTTTCTCCCCATTGCTGCGCTGGCTTTATTATTTTGGGCGATCAATGCCGGCAAAGGGCTTGGCCCGATATTAAGCCAGCCTTCCAAATTCGCAACCAATGCTGCTTTCCGCGATTTCTTTTTTCCTGCATTAACAGGCATGGTAGGCTTTTGGGCCACGCTATCACTAAACATCCCCGACTTTACCCGCTATGCAAAAAGCCAAAAAGCACAAATAAAGGGGCAGGCGATCGGGTTGCCCGCATCCATGACATTATTTTCTTTTATAGGTGTGGTGGTTACATCGGCAACGGTAATTATTTATGGTGAAACCATCTGGGATCCTTTAATCCTCGCAGGAAAATTTGACAGTAAATTATTCGTCAGCATCGCCATGATAGCCGTCGCAATTTCCACATTGGCTACAAACATTGCAGCAAACATTGTAAGCCCGGCGAATGATTTTGCAAACCTTGCACCAAAAAAAATTAATTTCAGAACCGGTGGATTTATAACCGGTGTCATTGGCATTTTAATTTTCCCCTGGAAGCTTATTGCAGATCCTTCAGGATATATTTTTACGTGGCTCATAGGGTATTCAAGCCTGCTCGGGCCAGTTGGCGGAATTATGATTGCGGATTATTATTTTATAAGAAAACAACAACTCAATACAACTGAATTGTATCAGCATACCGGGCAGTATAATTTTAATAATGGCTTTAACACGAGAGCTGTCATTGCATTGTTGTTGGGCATTTTGCCAAACATTCCCGGCTTTTTAACAACAGTCAGAATGATCTCTCAAAACGCAGTGCCTCTATGGGTTTCGCACCTGTATAATTATGCGTGGTTTGTTGGATTTTTTGTTTCAGGAATAACTTATATGGCAATGATGCAATCAGGAAGAAAAAATATTCAATCACATAACAAAA
>JBDTZL010000385.1:0-18400 GCA_040005125.1 Ginsengibacter sp. | reverse complement strand
GGGGTGATATTTGTCATGATAATTTTTATGAGTTATTACACAAATTTGTTACACGAATTATACCAATTACACGAATTAAAAGAAATTACTGTATTCACTCTTGCAACTTTTCCCGATTGTTACTTGTCAAAATTGACTATTGACTATTGACTATTGACTATTGACTATTGACTATTGACTTATCTTCACGCTGTCCGGTTGCTCCTTTGTCTTTAAACTGTCTGGTACCGGGGGAGTAGCTGAAATCCAAAGATCCATCGTTTGCCCGGGCTTTATAAAATTAGGTTTGCTTTCTTCATCGGTCACGTCCGGGTTTTGTTTGTAAACAAAAGCTTTAAGGGTATCGGTAATGGTTCCTGTTGCAAGCACTGCCGCCAGGGTAATTCCTTTTGATTCAAGCGCTCCTTTTGCATCGATCAATGTGTGGCCAACAAGATCGGGAACCGGGATCTGTACTTCTGCAAGGCCACCACCGATAACAAGACTAACTGCAGTGCCCCAACGCAGTTTTGTTCCCGGTAGGATTTTGCTTCCATTATAATTTTGTTCAAGAACAGAGCCCTTCATAAAATCAGGACGGTAAGTAGTATCACCCAATTGCAAATGGCTTTTAGCCAGCCTGTCAAGAGCGAATCTTAAACTAAGGCCTTCGAGTTTTGGCATGTCGACCAGGGGTAGCACTACGGGATTAACATTAAGGAATACGGTCCTGTTCACTTTTACAGTTGCTCCCGCATCGGGAAGTTGTTTCTTGACGGTATTAAGCGGAAGGCTGTCATTATATAAAGAGTCTGTTATAATTACATCAAAACCCTCGCCCTCCAGGTATTTAACAGCATCATCAACTTTTTTACCCGTTACAGCCGGTATTTTAAGATAGCTGCCATGATTTGTAAACCAGCTAAGTGATTGCAGAAATAAAAAAACAATGAGCACGACCAATATAATTGCTGCAAGAAGATTTACCCAGAATGGTTGTTTTGAAAAAAATTTAAACACAATAAATGTATACGTTAAAAGATTTGAGCGTGGTGCAATATAATAAGATTTAATTATGTAAACATTCTTCCAGTAATGCGGTATAAAATTGTGTCATGCTCCATCCCATACACTTTACCTGTTGCGGTACAATGCTGGCCTCACTTTGCCCGGGCACGGTATTAATTTCCAGCATATAGGGCTCCCCCTCTTCTTCTTTGTAAATAAAGTCTATTCTCACTACGCCTTTGCAATTAAAAATGCGGTATGCTTTCACCGCTGCATTGGTTATTTGCTGAGCCATAGTATCGTTAATTTTGGCCGGAGTAATTTCTTCACTTGCTCCAAGATATTTTGCTTCATAGTCGAAGAATTCTTTTTTAGAAATAACATTTGTTATGGGTAAAGCAATAATTTCTCCATTTGCCCGGAACACACCAATTGTAAATTCTCTTCCCTGTATAAATTCTTCAACCAATACCTGGTCATCTTCTTGGAAAGCTTTTTCTATAGCTGTGCCCAATTCTTCAGAAGGTGACATTACTTTGGACATACCAATGCTCGAGCCACCATTATTAGGTTTTACAAACACAGGAAATTGCAGGCTTTTCACCAACTCATCGGGGCTTTGAAAATTCTTTTTAAATAATAATACCGACCTTGAAACATTAATACCACTTGCCGCTGCTATAGCGACGGTATATCTTTTATTAAAAGTAATTGCAGATGTGGCGCAATCGCAGGATGTATAAGGAATGTGCAACAAATCAAAATATCCCTGCAATTTCCCATCTTCACCGGGAGTTCCATGTATGCCGATTAAAACTGCATCAAAGGTTATAGTTTCATTATCAATTAAAAGCGAAAAGTCATTTTTATTAACTTCAATTTTATTGCCATTCGATAATTCGTAAAACCAACCATCAATTCTTATGTCAATTTTATAAAGCTCAAATCTTTCTTTATCGATATTTTTTTCTATCACAATAGCAGATTGATAAGAAATTTTGGCTTCGCCGGAAAACCCACCCGTTACAAAAGCAATCTTAGGTTTCATTTTATTTGAAAGTATTTTATTATCAGAATAATTCTTTTAGTCATTGGTCATTGGCCAATAAGTCATTGCTGTACCCGTTCATTATAATGCTCATTATGATACAGCAATTGCTTTATAAAACTATCTGCTATAAGCAATGACTAATGACCTATTAACTTATTGACACTCACTAACCTCAACTCACCATCATTAATACTACTGCCCGGTTCCGGGATTGCCGGTATCAAGCACAAATTTCCACTTACCATCTTTTTGTTTTTTCCAGATGCTGACATAGGTTCCTCTTAGAACGGTATCTTTCGTTGCTAAATTATAAATGCCATAAGTATATCCAAGGTCGGCGGACACCGCAATTTCCCCGCCACCGGGGCTCCAGGTTAAAGTATAGGATGAATCGTTTACCTGGCTTAAAAAATCTATGGCATCGGCGCCTACAATTGGCAGGTGGTTTGGCCTTAATAATATTCCTTCGTTGTCAATATATTCTATAAAAGCCTTTTTCATGCCCGTTTTCCGGCTCATCTCAGAAAATGCCTCATCGGCTTTAATGATTTCATCCGATGAAATATTTTTTATCAAATTTGGTTTTGGCTTACAGGAAATAACAAACCAGGAAGAGAAAATTAAAAGCAGCAAACCAGGATTTATTTTTTTCAACAGGATCAGCTTTTTAAATTAGAAAAAAGGCGAAAGTATTTTTCAATACCCTCGCCATAGCAGGAAATATCACCTGCCTTATAGGCACTATGGCCTTAAATATCTTATATGTGCAACTTTTCTTTCTTTGCAAGAAGCTGATCTACCGTTTCCTGGTACATTTCATCGGGCACGCAGCAATCAACCGGACATACTGCTGCACACTGTGGTTCTTCATGAAAGCCCTGGCACTCTGTACACTTGTTAGGAACAATGTAATAAATATCGCTTGCTATCGGTGGGTTACGCGTATCGGCATCCAGAACTGTTCCATCCAGTAATATCACTTCACCTTTTACTGTTGTGCCATCCGCAATTGCCCATTCTACGCCTCCTTCATAAATCGCATTATTAGGGCACTCCGGTTCGCAGGCCCCACAGTTTATACATTCGTCAGTAATTTTTATTGCCATTTTTTTTAATTTTAATCATTTACAAGCTGCAAATAATACCCGATTTTTGTCCTTCCTGATTTTATTACAAATATATAACAGATAATTATTTACCAATGGATTTAATGGAAAGAATTGATTTAATGGAAAAGCTTGGAAATTATCTGGTGAGTGATGATGAAAAATTAGAAGCTGTAAAACAAAAAGCCTTTGAAAAAAATAAATGGTTTACCGAAAAATTTGTAAATCTCTCCCTGAAGAATATTGCGACGCAATTTCTTGAACGTACTAAGCTCGAAAACTGGGTGAACTATTATAACATAGAGAATAATATATCCCCCAAAATCATAGGGATCGTAATGGCGGGAAACATCCCTCTGGTAGGCTTTCACGATTTTCTCAGTGTTTTCATGTCAGGACATAAACAAATGATCAAACTTTCAGAAAAAGATGATCTGCTGCTGGTCCATATTATTGAGAAACTTATGCTGTGGAATACTGAATTTGCCGGCCTGGCAGAGGTTGCGGTATTCCTTAAAAATTGCGATGCCTATATTGCTACAGGCAGTAATAATTCATCAAGGTATTTTAAATATTATTTTGGTAAATACCCTTCAGTGATCAGGGGTAATAAAACTTCTGTGGCTGTTTTAACCGGGAAAGAGTCCAGCGAAGAACTCAGTTCTCTTGCCGATGACGTTCATACTTACTTCGGCCTGGGCTGCAGAAATGTTACCAAACTTTTTGTACCTGCTCATTATGATTTCATACCTCTCCTCGATGATTTTAAGAAATATGGATATTTTGCTGATCATACCAAATACAAGAACAATTATGATTATAACCTGACGTTGCTGATCATGAACAATAAATTTTATATGACAAATGACAGCATTATTTTATTCGAAAATGAAAATATCTTCTCCCCCCTGAGCCAGCTTCATTATAGTTTTTACGATGATGAAAATGCCATACTCAATGATTTGAAAAAGAACGGGAATGTTCAACGCATTATAGGTAACGGCGTAATTGCATTTGGCGAAGCACAACAACCCGGGCTATTTGATTATGCTGATGGAAAAGACACCATGGAATTTTTGCTGCAATCATGGTAATACTGAAAAATTTGCATAATGACTTAAATTGTCAGTAGCCATTTTGTCAAAATTTCCTGCTTAAATTTGTTTAAATTTGCATCTACGAAGCGCTTACTAATTAATTGTTAAAGGTAAACCAGAGGTAATACTGCATTTCATCAGTTAGATTAATTTTAGAGTTGAAATCAGGATTCTAAGGCACATGTTTTGATGATGACGATATTACCAAAGAATTCCACACAATTTAAACATGATTATAAATGAAAACTAAGAACATTTTATTCACAGTGCTCATAAGCGCACTTACCACCATGGGGGTTATTTTTGGATACAATAAATATCAACACAATAATAATAATCCCAATTTTCAGTCAACAAATATTCCCGCTAATTATAAGTATGCGGGATTTTTTGACGGGAATGGTAATCCTACCCCTGGCCCTGCAGATTTTACCCAGGCTGCAGAGGCGGCAATCCCTACCGTAGTTCATATCAAAACAACAACAAATCCCCGGCAGGTTAGCAATAATCTTCCCAATCAGAAAAACCCTTTTTCCGATTTATTTGGAGATGATGATTTGTTTAACCAGTTTTTTGGAAATGGCAAACAGCAACAACGTATGTTTCCTCAAATGGGCTCAGGCTCCGGCGTAATTATAAGCGATGATGGATATATTATTACCAACAATCATGTGGTTGCGGGCGCTGATGAAGTAACCGTTACATTGAGTGACAGAAAAACGTATACCGCAAAAGTTATTGGTTCCGATCCATCTTATGACCTGGCAGTAGTAAAAGTTGACGCTAAAAATTTGCCGTTCATGCTGTATGGTAATTCAGATGAAGTGAAAATCGGGCAATGGGTATTGGCGCTCGGGTATCCTTTAAATCTTGATGCTACCGTTACAGCAGGTATTATAAGTGCAAAGTCAAGATCACTGGGACTGAACCATGATAAAAATGGTAGTCGCTCGATGGCTGTTGAATCATTTTTGCAAACAGATGCCGCTGTAAATATGGGCAACAGTGGTGGTGCTTTAATTAATACCAGCGGGCAACTTATAGGAATCAATTCTGCCATCGCCTCGCCTACCGGTTACTATAACGGTTATTCCTATGCAATACCTGTTAATATTGTAAAAAAAGTTATTAATGACCTGGTAAAATATGGAAGTGTTCAAAGAGGTTTTTTAGGAGCCATGTTTATTGATGCTTCTATGCTCAGCAACAAGGAGAAGACAAAAGAAAATATCCCGCAAAATACGGAAGGAATTTATATAACTGATGTAACCAAGGACGGTGCGGCTATCCAGGCAGGCATTAAAAAAGGTGATATAATAAGAAAAATCAACACTGTATCTATTAATTCAGGCTCGGAATTACAGGAACAATTAAGCAATTATAAACCCGGAGACAAAGTCAATGTAACTTATGAAAGAGACGGAACTCCGAATACAGTGCAGGTTACTTTAAAAAATAATGTAGGCAATTATGCGATCGTAAAACCTGATGGTATGATTGATAAACTCGGTGTCGATCTTGTAACACTGGATCCAAAAAAAGCAAAGGAGTATGGATTAACCGGTGGAGTAATCGTGAGAAAAATAAATGAAGGTGCCATTAATGACCAGACAAGAATGAGGGATGGCTTTATTATCACCAAAGCAAATGGGAAAGAAGTAAAAAATGTAGATGATCTTAAATCTATAATCGGCAGCGATAAACAGGTTACGATTGAAGGGATCTATCCTGGTTACAATGAGCCATTCCAATATCCATTGGTCCTGGACGATTCAGGTGAATAAGCAACCACGCAATTAAAAATATAGCCACGGTTTTCAACCGTGGTTTTTTTTGTCATTATTATCAACTATGACCCAAATAATTTTTGGGGCTGTCATCGTCAGGCCCTTTATTCATCTGCTTAAGGCGGAGGGGCTGTCCGCTTATAGTCCTCCGCCGCGTAACCCGGGGTGCGGGCTATCACTTCCATCCCTGCCTACCGGCAGGCAGGCCACAGCCCTTGATCTATAGATTATATATTGAGCGATGGTGATGTGAAACTTTTGGAAAGTTGAGAACTTTCCAAAAGTTATTGATCATTCCTATATTTTTATGATGATCACCAGATAATTTCTTTATTCAACATGAATTGATTCTTAGTAGCGTGAACCTGTCTTGTGAAAGGTGTCTGGCCACTGGAACATTTTTTTTTGTTTCGTGCATTGTTATTAGTGGCCTGACACCTGCGTTACTTTCCAAGCGGGGTTTTCATTCTCCAGGCTTTTTTAGCAGGGCATGAAACCCCGATGAGTGCAGAGACTTCAATTATATGGAAAGTCATCCATTGTATTTTTAGTGTTCGCCAGGCATCGGGGTCGCCTGCTCCGAAAGCATAGGAACTTTTTCGAAGACCAAATAGCCCCAGGAATTTAATTGTAACTGATCTTCCCGGTCGAAGTTCACATCATTTTCTCCAAATACGTTTCGGAAAACTCCATGCACTCCTTTAACCTGGAAATTGATCTCACCTGGCGAAAAATTTAAAACCACCAGCACCTCGGCGTGCTCGTATTTCCTGAGAAATGAGAAAACCTGGTGATCATCGGGGTGAGAAATAACTTTTGTAAGCACAGATGGGTCACCCGCATGCAAAGATTTATTGGAGGATTTTAAAATAAGAAGCGTTTTGTAAAAATTATGGAGCCCAAAATTCCCATCCCATTCAATCGCATCTTTCTCAAAAAATTTTAAGCGCTTTTTATTAGGCATTTCCTGGCCGCTGTAAATCATTGGAATTCCATTCCATGTGCAGGTAAATACCGCCATGAGTTGTGCAGCATCTCCGTATTTTTCGAACTCTGTTCCGTTCCAGCTATTTTCATCATGGTTGCTGGTGAAATAAGTTCTGAAGGCGTCACCTGGAAATTCAGTTACCGATTTATAAAGTACCGTGAGCAGGGCCTGTAGGTTCATCTTGTTGTGATAAAATTCCTCAGATGCATGCATCCATTTCCATGTGTAAGTCGCATCAAAAACAACATGATATTCCGGATTTTCGCACTCACCCAGCCAGAAAAGATGGTCCTTAAATTTTGATAGTTTCTTTTTTGCCTGCTCCCAAAACTCAAGAGGAACCAGGTGTGCCATATCGCAGCGATATCCATCAACATCACACTCCTTTAACCAGAACTTCATAGCGGCAATCATACTTTCCCACAGATCGGCGACATCATAGTTGAGTTGGGCAACATCTGTCCAGCCGTGCGGATGATGTAGCTGGTTGTCTTCAAGATAACGATAAAATTCAGGATGTTCTGTAATCCAGTGGTGATCGTTCCCCGTATGATTGGCAACCCAGTCAATAATAATTTTGAACCCAAGTTCGTGCGCTTTTTCAACGAGATTTCTAAAATCATTTACGGTACCAAACTCCGGGTTGGTATCAGTATAATTTTTAACGGCATAGTAACTGCCAAGAATACCCAATCTACCCGTTTTGCTTATTGGGGTAATTGGCATAAACCACAATATTTTCACACCCATATCTCTGAGCCGTGGCAGGTGTTTTGAGAATGCATCAAAAGTCCCTTCGGGAGTATATTGCCTCAGGTTCACTTCATAAACATTTGCCGAATAACTCCATTTTGGATGGGTTAAGTTTTTGTTTTTGTGCGACATAGATTTAAATCAGGTTAAAAATTGAAATTAAGCTTTATTAATCTTTCATTGGCTTGTACCATGCTTTCGTGTTTGTAACTTTGTACTTACATATACTTATGAAAAAATTTAATGTACCATTAAATTACCGGAGCAATTTAATTTCTGCGATTAAAAATAAACGTAAGCAGAACGACAAGCTTAAAAAAGATTTTACGCCCAGCTTTTTGGATTTCGGTGACGTGCATATTTACCTGGCACGTCACTTTGGTTTTTGCTATGGTGTTGAAAATGCTATTGAAATTTCGTTCAGGACAATAGAAGAAAATCCGGGAAAGAAAATTTATTTGCTCAGTGAAATGATTCACAATCCACTGGTAAACGATGATCTTATAAGAAGAGGTGTCCAATTTTTAATGGACACAAAAGGAAATACGCTCGTGCCCTTCAGCGATCTATCGGTAAATGATATTGTGATTGTGCCCGCCTTTGGAACAACGTTGCAAATTGAAGAACAATTACATAACCTTGGTATTGAAATTAAAAAATACAACACCACCTGCCCGTTTGTTGAAAAAGTATGGAACCGTGCAGAAGCCATCGCAAAAAATAAATATTCAATTGTGGTACATGGTAAACCCCTGCACGAGGAAACACGGGCAACCTTTAGTCACAGCGCTGTTAATACCCCTACATTGGTAGTAACAGATATGAATGAAACCGTTGAACTGGCAAAATATATATACGGGGAAAAACCTCTTCAAAACTTTTACGAAGAATTTGGCGGTCGTTTCTCCGAAGGTTTTAATGTTGATACCGACCTGCAAAGAATAGGAGTAGTAAATCAAACAACCATGCTGGCAAGTGATACGCAGGCCATTGCTGATTATTTGAAAAATGTAATGATGAAAAAGTACCATCTCGATGACGGGAATGTTGGAGAGAGATTTGCAGACACACGGGATACGCTTTGCTATGCTACTTATGAAAATCAAAGCGCGGTTTACGGACTGCTTGAAACCGACGCCGATCTTGCTATTGTGACAGGTGGTTATAATAGTTCCAACACATCACATCTTGTTGAACTTTGTGAAGAAAAATTCCGTACTTATTTTATACGTTCAGAAGACGATATTATTTCTTCTAAAGAAATTTCTCATTTCGATCTTCATAAAAATAAAGTGGTCACTACTATTTCTTTTTTGCCCGAAAAAAAACCTGTTAGAATACTACTTACCAGCGGAGCAAGCTGTCCTGATGCACTCGTTGAAGGCATCATTGCTAAACTGGCATCCTTTTATAAGGTATCAAAGACCATTGATGAAATGATGGAAGAGTTTGCATAAGTTAGTTCCCTCTCTGTGTAAAATGACTAAAATAATGACACAAATTTTATGCACAAAAATTGCTCGATAACCTTGCTGCATCTTAATTCGTGTAACCTGTCCGCCATCAGGCAGATTCGCATTAATTCGTGTAATAAATATTGCGGCAAAATATGGTTAACACTGCGCCGAATCACTTTTCCATTTCAACGCTTCTAAGATTTTTTTTTAAAAGTTTCAATGCAAAATCAAGCTGCTCTTTCTCGGTAAGATTTGTGTTATCGAGTTCGATGGCATCTGCTGCTTTCCGAAGAGGGCTTATTTCACGGTGGGAATCTATATAATCTCTCATTTCAATATTGGACTTTATTTCGTCTAAAGTGATATTTGGATTTTTTTCAAACATTTCCTGGAACCTGCGCTCCACTCTCACGGCACCATCAGCTATCATAAAAATTTTAATCTCTGCTGTGGGAAACACGGTTGTACCAATATCCCTCCCATCCATCACTATTCCTTTATCTTTACCCATCTCCTGCTGAACAGCAACTGCAAAAGTCCTTACATCTTTCAATGCTGCCACTTCGCTTACCTTTTCTGCAATAATGAGGTCGCGGATAATATATTCTACATTCTCTCCATTCAAATAAATTTCTGACTGGTTTGAATATTTATTCACTATAAATTCGAGGGTTATATTTTTTAGTGCATCGTTTATTTCTTCTATATCGGAGATATCTATATTGTTCCTCAAAAAATATAAGGTAATTGCCCGGTATATAGCACCACTGTCAATATACCGGTAGCCCAATTTTTTCGCTAGCTGTTTCGCCAGAGTGCTTTTTCCACACGACGACCAGCCGTCTATGGTGATAATGATCTTATCTGTCATTTTACAAAAATGGCACAAATAAAAAGAAGTGCAAAATCTTGTGACAGTTAGCCACGAATTATAAAAGAAAAAGTTAGCCATGAACCTGCCTGGCGGCTAAAACTAATCCGTGGTAATCTTCAAAAAAAATACCACCTGTAAAAATGGCTCCGAATTAAATATAAGTAATCTGTGTTAATCTGCGTAATCCGTGGATCTTCTTTTCTTTTTTCTTCGTGTTAATTTGTGTAACCTGTCTGCCGCCAGGCAGGTTCGTGGCTAACCTAATCCGTGGTACTCTTCAAAAAATACCACCTGTAACAGATGGCCACGAATTAAATACAGGTAATCTGTGTTAATCTGTGTAATCCGTGGCTCTTCTTTTTGTTCTTCGTGAAAATTCGTGGCTAACCAATTCGCGATAATCGCAAAAAAAAATGCCACGCATTTAAGGTGGCACTTATATTTTCAAAACGGTTCGGGAAAACTATTTTATTCCGTTTTGGTTAAGACGAACTATTACGCTTTTGAAGGCTCTTCTTTTATAACCCCGCCTTTTATTTCAAAAGTGATTTTTGAATTTTCTTTATCCAGACCGGCCAGTAATATATCTCCGTTCTTAATGCTCATATTCAATATTTCTTCTGCAAGCGGATCTTCCAAATACTTCTGAATAGCCCTGTGAAGCGGCCTTGCACCAAACTGTGAATCATATCCTTTTTCCGAAATAAACTTTTTGGCATCTTCCGTGAGTTCCAACTCAAGCCCGAGATTGTGAAGACGCCTGGTTACGCCTTTCATCAATATATCAATGATAGAGAATATATTTTCTTCGGTAAGCTGGTTGAATATAACCACGTCATCAATCCTGTTTAAAAATTCGGGGCTAAAAGTGCGTTTTAACGCTTTCTCTATTACGGCTTTATTATTTTCTTCTGAATTTTTTGCTCTTGAAGCGGTTGTGAATCCAACTCCGTCCCCAAAATCTTTCAACTGCCTTGCTCCTATATTCGAAGTCATAATGATCATAGTGTTCTTGAAATCAATTCTTCTTCCAAGGCCATCTGTGAGCTGGCCATCATCCAATACCTGCAGCAGTATATTGTAAATATCCGGATGCGCCTTTTCAATTTCATCGAGAAGAATTACAGAATAAGGTTTGCGTCTAACCTTCTCAGTTAGCTGGCCACCTTCTTCGTAACCCACATAGCCCGGAGGCGCCCCGATTAACCTTGAGACGGTAAATTTTTCCATGTATTCGCTCATGTCAATACGAATGAGTGCGTCGTCGCTGTCAAACATATATCTTGCAAGAGCCCTTGCCAACTCGGTTTTACCAACACCGGTAGGCCCAAGGAAAATAAAAGTTCCTATCGGCTTTCTCGGGTCTTTTAATCCAACCCTGTTTCTTTGAATCGCTTTTACGACTTTCCCGATTGCTTCATCCTGGCCCACAACGGCACCTGCAAGATCGGTAGCCATCCTGCGAAGTTTTTCTGTTTCGGCCTGCACCATTCTTTTCACCGGTATGCCTGTCATCATGCTCACCACTTCTGCAATTGCTTCTTCATCTATAGGGTACCTTTTATGTTTGCTTTCTTCTTCCCAATCTACTTTGGCTTTTTCAAGTTCTTCCTGTAATCTCTTTTCAGTATCCCGCAAAGAAGCAGCTTCTTCAAAACGCTGGCTTTTTACTACTTTATTTTTTTCGTGCTTAATATCATCGATCTTTTTTTCCAGTGCAATCACTTCTTCTGGTACATTAATGTTTTTCAGGTGAACACGGGCACCAACTTCATCAAGCACATCTATGGCTTTATCAGGAAGCAGCCTGTCGGTCATGTACCGGTCGCTTAATTTTACACAAGCGTCAATAGCCTCATCACTATAGGTAACATTGTGATAGTCTTCGTATTTGCTTTTTATATTGGTAAGTATTTCTATGGTTTCTTCCACACTGGGTTGTTCTACCATTACTTTTTGAAAACGACGGTCAAGTGCGCCATCTTTTTCTATGTACATCCTGTACTCGTCGAGGGTACTCGCTCCTATACATTGTAATTCTCCCCTTGCAAGAGCGGGTTTAAATATGTTGGATGCATCAAGAGAGCCGCTTGCTCCACCCGCACCCACAATGGTGTGTATCTCGTCAATAAATAAAATAACGTCACGGTTCTTTTCAAGCTCATTCATAATGGCTTTCATTCTTTCTTCAAACTGGCCGCGATATTTTGTTCCGGCTACCAGTGCAGCGAGGTCAAGTGAAACAACTCTTTTGTCAAACAAAACCCTGCTTACTTTTCTTTGAATAATGCGCAAGGCAAGCCCTTCAACTATTGCTGTTTTACCAACTCCTGGCTCACCTATCAGGATCGGGTTATTTTTTTTGCGGCGGCTTAGGATCTGTGAAACTCTTTCGATCTCAATTTCACGGCCTACGATTGGGTCAAGGGTTCCCATCTCTGCAAGACGGGTAATATCTCTCCCAAAATTATCCAGAACCGGGGTTTTCGATTTGGCCTGGGCGGGGGCACCTTTTGATGAACGTTGCTGCGAATAAGACTTTCTTTCTTCGTCAAATTCCTCACCTTCATCATCCTGGAATTCCGCCTTGGGATCGGTTTTTACATAGCCAAGCTCATTTTTAAACATATCATAATCCACATCAAACTGGTTGAGGATTTGTGTAGCAATATTTTCTTTATTTTTCAATATAGAAAGCATGAGATGCTCGCTTTCAACGAGAGGGCTTTTATTGGCCTTGGCCTCCAAAACAGTTATCCTGATTACTTTTTCTGCCTGTTTTGTTAAAGGCAGCGAATTAATGTTGGCAATATTTTTACCGGTTTTATCCTTTACTGCCAACTCTATTTCTTTACGTAGTTCATAAAGATCCACGTTAAGTGATTTTAAAATCTTGATAGCGGTGTTTTCTCCGTCTCTTATAAGACCCAGAACGAGGTGTTCGGTTCCAATAAAATCATTTCCGAGGCGCAGTGCCTCCTCCCTGCTATATGAGATAATTTCTTTTACCTGGGCTGAAAAATTGTTGTCCATTTAAAACAATTTAATATATACAATAATAACGAATAAATTCTATTATTAGTTCTTAAAAACAATTCACAGGGTGTTGAAAACAACAAAATAAAGGTTAAAACAGAAGAGAGATTCGGAAAATTAAAGAGATGTTTTCCCTGGAAAATACTTATTTAGGTAGGGAATTATTCAGATTAATCATTATCCGTCATTTTATTTGTTTTACTTATTACGTTTTTCTGAACAGAAAATTGCATTTACAAGTAAACATTTATCCTTTCAACACTTTTTCTTTTTAATATCTTTGAACGTCCGTCAATTGCGTTAAAAACTATTTCTGTATGAAAGTCAAAATTGATACCAAAGAAAAATTCCATGTTATAACTATAGAAGAATCGGTTTTATCTGCTAATATGACAGGAGAGCTTACAGAAATTCTTCTTTCATTTCTTAATAAAACTCCAAAAAACCTGGTAATCAATTTTGAAAAGATCGCGAAAATTGATGTCACTGCTGCAAATACAATGGTAACCATTCAACAAACGTTTTATGATGCTAATTGTTCTTTGGTTATCTGCAACCTCCGGCCTGAAATAGAAACGTATCTCGATGAAAAAGAGTTGCTTGAATTAATGAATGTAACTCCCACGGAGAGTGAAGCATGGGATATAGTTCAGATGGAGGAATTTGAGAGAGAATTTATTTAATTAGCCGATATGCTGATTAGCCGATATGCCAATTAGTAACACGTCTTAATAAAGCGCTGACATAACAACATATAAAAATAGAAAACCTTGCTCTCAGTAACCATTTTAGGAAATAATTCTGCGGTGCCAATACACAACCGGCATCCTACCGCGCAGGTAATACAGACCCTGGATCATACTTTTTTAATTGATTGCGGGGAGGGTACACAAATGCAAATGAATATATATAAGATCAGGCGCAGTAAAATCAACCATATTTTTATTTCACATCTCCATGGTGATCATTATTTTGGGCTCATTGGCCTTCTTAACAGCCTGGGACTCAATCAACGCACACATGAGCTTCATATTTATTCACCCCAACCTTTGAAGGAAATTATTGATTTGCAATTAAAAGTTGCTAATGCCGCTCTCTCCTATCCATTGCATTTTCATGATCTTCAAAATGAGGAGGTAATTTTTGAAGACAAAAAAATATCGGTAGAATGCTTCACGGTAAAGCACCGTATTGAATGTTGGGGATTTTTATTCAGGGAGAAAAAAAATCCCAGGAAGCTTGACATAAGAATGGTTAGAAGCTATAACATCCCCTCTTCGTTTTATGAAAGCCTTCATGAAGGAAAAGATTTTATTACAGATTCCAACGAAGTGATCAAAAATGGAATTCTTACAACAGCTACTGTGCCACCCAAAGCATATGCATATTGTGCCGACACCAGCTATTTTGAATTAATTGCGGAAAAAATAAAAGGCGTTGATTTATTGTACCATGAATCAACTTACCTCCATGCCCTTGAAGACAAAGCGGCAAGCAGGTTTCACTCAACAGCAAAACAAGCGGCCATGATTGCAAAAAAAGCCGGGGCAAAAAAATTATTGCTCGGCCACTTCTCTTCTATGTATGAGACGCTCGATGAATTCAAAACCGAAGCGTGTGAAGTTTTTGAAAATAGCGAGGTGGCCGAAGAAGGGACTTGTTATATTGCCTGATAGAAAGGACAGTATTTGAATAGTGACTCTTTTGTGTGAGGTATCAGGTATCAAGAACCAGGAATCAAGAACCAGGAATCAAAGAATCAGGTATCAGGTATCAGGTATCAGTATTGCACTTCCCCAATTATGGCCCATTTATAAAAAGCGGGGAAATATTTCCTCCATGCAACTTCATTATGTTCCGCATCCGGATCAATAATTTCATGTATTGGCGACCTGGAATTTGCTTTGAGGTCTTTTTCAATTTTCCTCATGTTTGAAATCGTCGCATCACCTTCTTTGCCGCCCGCGTAAAAAAATAACCTTGAATTAATATTTTTTGCTTTGGAAACAGCAAAGGCATTTATTGCAGGTGCAGCCCAAAAAGATGGTGAAAATATTCCGGCGCCTCCAAAAATTCTCGGATATTTTACAACTGCATAAAATGAAATGAGGCCGCCCATTGAACTTCCGGCGATATAGGTGCTTTTTTTGCCCGGCATTGTGCGGTAGTGCTTATCAATGAAGGGCTTTAGATTTTTTACCAAAAAGTCAACATACTTATCCCCGTCCCCTTTGCCATATTGCGCGGTGGAATACGGGTTATATTCGTTCATTCTTTTGGAAAGGCCGTTGTCAATTCCCACAACAATTACCGCTTTTTTTCCAGGCGAATAAATTGAATCCAGGTATTCATCTACTCCCCACTCCCCTGCAAACGAAGTTGCATTATCAAAAAGATTCTGCCCATCATGCATGTACAAAACCGGGTAGTGAATTTTCGTAGTGTCATAGTCACGGGGCAGATAAATCCAGATTCTCCTGGCACGATTTAGCCGGGGCATAAAAAACGCGGTATCGATTACCTTCACATTAGGAGAAGCGGTATGCACTTTTTTCACGGGAGCGGGTTGTTCAAAATCATCACTCCATTCTTTTATTTCCATAGTAATGGTTGTGTCGCTGGCAACTTGCAAAATATGGTTAGGGATTCCTTTCCCGTTCGCTGTGGTTTCAACTTTTTGCCAGTTCCCTCTGGTAAATTTATATTCATAATTACCTGTTGACAATAAAAGCGTAATCTCATTTTTAATGGAATCAATTTCAAATTCTTTGTCACCGGGATTCCATTGGTTGAAGCTGCCGGCAATAAATAAACGATCAGCCTTATGCTGTGCAGGTGGCTGTTGCACAAGAAAAGTGACCCTATATTGGGCAAATGAGAACCTCGTGGAAAAAAAAAACTGAAAAATATAAAAATGGCGGACGCTATTTTCATGAAACCGGGTTGCTTACAAATAGTTCAGAAACAAAGTCTTTTACTTTTTGATTAAGTTGCGCGCTCAGTGGAACTAAAGGCAGCCGTAATACATTTTCTATCATTCCCATTTCGGCCAGGAACGCTTTTACACCTGCCGGATTGTTTTCTGCAAATAAAAGATCCAGTCCGTCCAGCAGTTTGTATTGGAGTTTTCTTGCGTTATTAAGATCAAATGCCAGGAGATAACGCACCATTTCAGAAAAATCTTTTGGGAAGCAATTCGCCGCAACACTTATTACTCCATCCATTCCGCAGGCAATTAACGGAAAAGCAAGATGATCGTCTCCGCTTACTACAAGGAAATTTTCCGGCTTATCTTTTAGGATATGCATGCATTGGATCATAATGCCACTTGCTTCTTTTATACCTGCAATATTTTCACATTCTGTTGCCAGCCGCAGTGTTGTTTCCGCGGTAATGTTACTCCCTGTTCTGCCAGGCACATTATATAAAATAACAGGCTTTGGCGATGCCTCAGAAAAAATTTTATAATGCTGAAAAAGCCCTTCCTGGGACGGTTTATTATAATTGGGGCTGGAGCTCAATATAGCCGTGGCCTTGTCCAAAGGAAATGATTTCAAATTTTCCAGCAACTGCGTTGTATTATTACCGCCTATGCCAACTACTACCGGTACACGCTTATTAACTTTATCATATGTACAGTTAATAATATCGGTCATTTCATCCTTGGCAAGCGTGGGGGTTTCCCCGGTTGTGCCAAGCGTGACAACATATTCGACACCGCTTTCAATGAGGTTGTCAATGAGGTTTTCCAGTGCATCGTAATCAACATGCAGGTTTTTTTTGAAAGGTGTTACGATTGCGACTCCGGTACCTTGTAAAGTATTTTTTAGAGACATTGGTGGTAAAGAAGGTTTATATGTTGATGAGTTTATAAGTTAAGAAGTTCACAATAGCGTAGAAGGTTTTAGAAGGGTTTAGAATAGTTTAGATAGTTTAGAATGGTTTAGGATAGTTTAGATAGTTTAGAATGGTTTAGGAGTTTAGAAGGGTTTAGAATTGTTTAGAAAGTTTAGTTTAAGAACCACTGAATAATCAATAATTAATAATCAATCATTCCTCATCCCAAAATCCCATTTTACGGAATTTTTCTATACGTTGGGTCATCCTGTCCTCTGCCGGGATTTTTTTCAACTCGGCTATTACCGGTTTTATATAAGCTTTAAGACTGGCGGCAGCCTCGTCATAGTTCCAATGAGCGCCGCCTACCGGCTCAGGAATTATTCCATCCACCAGGCCAAATTTGAGCATATCATCAGGAGTTAGGCGTAACTGTTGCGCTGCGGTTTCTTTAAATTCCCAATTGTGCCATAAAATGGTGCTGCAGCTTTCCGGAGATATCACGGAGTACCAGGTATTTTCCATCATGAGCACTCTGTCACCAACACCAATTCCCAATGCACCGCCGCTCGCTCCCTCCCCTATAATGACGCATATCACCGGAACTTTCAAACGGAGCATCCCGTATATATTTTTTGCAATTGCTTCACCCTGGCCGCGTTCTTCAGCCTCAAGCCCTGGAAATGCCCCCGGCGTATCGATCAATGTTACGATTGGCTTTTCAAATTTTTCAGCAAGCTTCATCAGGCGCAAGGCTTTACGATAACCTTCCGGATTGGCCATTCCAAAATTGCGCATCTGCCGCATTTTAGTATTCGTACCTTTTTGCTGACCAATTACCATGATGGTTTCTCCGTCAATTTGAGCAAATCCCCCAATCATGGCCTTGTCATCTTTAACAGTGCGGTCACCATGCAGCTCAATAAAATTTGTAAACATTTTCATGATATACTCCAGCGTATAGGGCCTGTCCGGGTGACGGCTCAGCTGAACTTTTTGCCATGGGGTCAAATTTTCGGTAATCTCTTTTCGCTTTAGAAGGATATTGTCTTCGAGCTTTTTAATAATTGACTCATATTCAGCCTTTGAATTTTTTGATGCGAGTTTTTTATTCTCTTCTATTTGCTCGTACAATTCTTTTATCGGCTGTTCAAAATCCAGAAATTGCCTTGTAAGCTTTATTGACATATATATTAAAAATTTATCGGCGAAAAGCATTCCATTTTTGCGGCGATAAAGTTACGTTGTGAAAATTAAAAAGTTTTAAAAGATACTGCAAAGAAATAAGAGATTTCAGAAATGCTAAATTAAAAAAATGAATTTTGATGAAGACTTCGGTTGAAATTTTATTATCTTGCGCTCCCGAATTATAAAAATTGGATCGGTAGTTCAGTTGGTTAGAATGCCGCCCTGTCACGGCGGAGGTC
>JBDTZL010000326.1:0-5453 GCA_040005125.1 Ginsengibacter sp. | reverse complement strand
GTATATTGAAAAATTACTAATGGATGCAAAGTTGTAGGAAATAATTTGAATTAACAATTGTAAACATATTTAGATTTAAGAGTTATGATTTTAGATTTGACTTAACTTATACCTTACAAAACGCAGGATTATCCTTATAAACGCAGGATTTTGAGAGCTTATGCGAAACCCGGAATCGAAAAAAACGGAAAGCAATTCAATTTGTACATCTAATGATATGTTAATGGCGGGTTGAATTATTCTGGAGGCGCAAAGGGTTGAAAAACATTCTTTTTATTACGCGACCGGGATTGACAGAAAAATACGAGCTTTTATTTAATTATTTCCTCCACACAAGGATCAATGCTGTTTATAATCAAGTTTTAATTCCCCGGCGTACACCTGGTGGCTTGTTGTAGAAAAATGTATTACTTAAAAATAACCTTATTTAACACTAAAACAGGGCATTTAAAACCGAACAATCATTGGATAAACTCATAGCCAATATCCGGCCTGAAATACATTCCTTCAAAATGTATCTGTCCTAAAATTCCTTTTGAAAGTTCAATTGCTTCTGCAAGGGAATCGGCAAGTGAAGAAACTGCGAGTACCCTGCCGCCGTTAGTCACAATACATCCTCCCTCCTGTTTCGTGGCCGAATGAAAAACCATAACCCCTCCATCCGCATCAATATGTTTTATCGCCTGCGGATTTTCCAGGTACCCAAAATCTATCACAAATCCTTTTTTATAATCAAGAGGGTATCCTTCACTCACAGCCACAATCGTCGCGGCAGCCTTTTCATCAATAATTATTTTCTCTCCATGTAGTTTTTGCTCATCTGCAGCAATGAGCAATTTAACAAGATCGTTTTTCAAACGAAGAAGCACCACTTCTGTCTCAGGATCTCCCATACGGCAATTGTATTCGATCACCATGGGTTCATCACCTGTTTTTATTAATCCGAAAAAAATAAATCCTTTATAGTCTATCTTTTCTTCTTTCAATCCAATGATAGTTGGATTAATAATTTTTTCGGTCACTTTCTCCATAAAGTCTTCTGTAGCAAATGGTACAGGGCTTACAGCTCCCATGCCGCCGGTATTAAGGCCGGTATCACCTTCCCCGATTTTTTTATAATCTTTTGCTTCCGGAAACAGCAGGTAGTCATTACCGTCAGTAAGAACAAAAACGCTTAATTCAATACCGTCCAGGAATTCTTCTATAATAACTTTTTTTCCTGCATCTCCAAACTTGGATTGCTGAATAATAAGTTCATATTCTCCGATTGCTTCCACATGGTTATGGCAGATAAGAACACCCTTGCCTCCTGCAAGTCCATCTGCTTTGAGAACAACCGGCATCTGGTGATTTTTAATATAGACAAGCCCTTCTTCATAAGATTCTGCATCAAATTCTTTATAACCGGCTGTTGGAATATCATGCCTTTGCATAAACGCTTTTGCAAAAGCCTTACTCCCTTCAAGCCTGGCTCCTTCTGCCGAAGGGCCGGTAACTGTTATATGGCTGAGTTGCTGATCATTTTTAAAAAAATCATAAATACCTTTTACAAGCGGTTCTTCAGGACCAACAATAAGGAGTTCAATTTTTTTTTCAATGCACACTTTTTTGATCGGGTCGAAATCAGTTTCGCTTATATTGATGTTTTCACCATATTGCGCCGTACCAGCATTACCGGGAGCTATAAATAATTTCGTGCACAATTCACTTTGGCTAACCTTCCGGCAAAAAGCATGCTCCCTTCCCCCGGAGCCGAGAATAAGTATATTCACAAGCAAGAATTTTGTAATAAAAGAAAAGAGCCCGCAAGTTATGACTTAGGCTTTTAAATTCTTTCCACTTAAATAAGAATTATTATTTACGGCAAAATTGCCCTGGTAAAATTGAATTCCCGTATTTGAAATTTATCTGTATTTTACAAAGTATTAAACTGCTTTTTAATTTTTCAAAAACGAAACTATGCAAGACCAGATAATTCCTGTTAATACCGGTGAATTGCAAAATGGTAAACATCCCCGTGGATTGTATGTATTGTTTTTTACAGAAATGTGGGAACGTTTTGGTTATTATTTAATGATAGGAATTTTTTTATTGTATCTCACAGATACTACCGGACATGGCGGACGTGGCCTGGATAATGTAGCAGCTATAAGTATTGTCGGAACTTACGTTGCACTGATTTATCTAACACCATTTATCGGGGGCTTAATCGCGGACCGGTACATTGGCTACACCAAATCAATTTTTCTCGGGGGGAGCTTACTGGCGCTTGGCTATTTCTTAATCGCAATGAATGGCAGTAACCTGGTGATGTACCTGGGCTTATTTTCCGCAATAGTAGGCAATGGTTTTTTTAAGCCTAATATCAGCACATTATTAGGAAATATTTACAACAGGCCCGATTTAAAACCGAAGAAAGACGTTGCTTACAATATTTTTTACATGGGAATAAATATTGGTGCTTTTATCTGCAATTTTGTTGCGGCATTTCTTCGTAATAATTATTCATGGGGTTACGCCTTTGCAGCAGCAGGTTTTGGAATGCTGTTAGGGCTAATTTGGTTTGCATTTGGTTTAAAACATGTAAAATATGCGGATGTTATAAAGCCGGTCCAAAAAGAAGATATGCCCATTTCTAAAATAGTTCTGTATGTTTTTCTACCTGCTTTGATTGCCGGTGCTATAGGCTGGATTATTCCGGGAAATATTATGGGTTCTGATTCAAACGATGCTTTCGTTTTTGCCTGCGTGCCGATAATTATTTTTTACTTCGGCTTGTGGTATAAGGCAAAAGGTTTTGACAAAAAACGCATTAGTACTTTATTGATATTATTCGGTGTTTCAATAATCTTCTGGAACATCTATAATCAAAACTCCACTGCATTAACTATTTGGGCGCAAACCTATACAGATCGTGAAGCACCTAAGGTAATTCAACCTGCGTTAAAGCCTTTTGCTTTTCTTGAAACTGTAAATACCCAGCCAACGGAAGTCGCTGTAGTAGATAACCAGTTTCGTGCGGTGGCTGCTGCAAATGGAAAAATAATGACGAAGCAGGGCACTGATTTATATTTACAGAATTTACAAAAAGACAGGTATCCACCACCAGGAAAAGATTTAAAACTGCTGTCAACAGAAATATATCAGTCAATAAATCCTTTTTGGATCATTGTTTTAACGCCGGTGATCGTTAGCTTTTTCGGATTTTTAAAGCGCAGAGGTAAAGAACTTTCAACGCCGGGCAAGTTTGCATGGGGAACTATTATTGCAGGTTTGTCATCTTTGATAATGGTATTTGCCTGCTTGTCGACAGACATCTATCAAAATAAGGTATCAAGTTTCTGGATATTTTCCAGCTATGGTGTCTTTACAATAAGTGAATTATTTGTAAGCCCTGTCGGGTTATCACTTACATCGAAAGTTGCCCCCCGCAGATTAACAGCGTTAATGATGGGCGGATGGTTTATTACAACATCTTTGGGCGGAAAAATATCGGGTATCCTGGCAGGGCTCTGGGATACATTTGATAATAAGGCTGTATTTTTTGCGATCAGCGTTATTGCTGCTCTAATTGCGGGTCTTTTACTTTTCCCACTGGCAAAAAGATTAAATAAAATAGTGGTTGAGGCTACAAATATGGATACGTGATTATTATGACCTGACCTTAAACAAAATTCATAAATTCATATTGCTTTCCCAGTATTTCTTTATCATCGGCGCCAAGCCATTTATTCAAAACAGTAGCATATACATTTTTGAAATCAACGGTATGTTTTAAATCGCCTTCATTCAAATCGGTAAGGTCGGGCATGGCATTAATCAATCCCTTTTGTTTTAATCCCCCGCCAATAAAAAACATATTATTTGCAGTTCCGTGATCGGTGCCGCCACTGGCATTTTGTGCAACCCTGCGGCCAAATTCACTAAAGGTCATCAGCATCACATCCTGGAAACGGTTGTTGTCTTTCAGGTCCTTCACAAAAGCACTGATGGCATCGTTCAATTCGGTAAACAATCTTTTCTGCTGGTTCTCCTGGTTTACATGCGTATCAAAACTGCCAAGGCTCAGGTAATACACTTTGGTATTAATATCGCTCATGATCAACGAAAAAATAGTTTTTAAATTTTTACCGGTTTCTGTCGCAGGATATATTTTTGAAGAAGGATGCAATTTGCTTTGCTGAAAAATATAATCGGCGCTGCTCAGTGTTTCGCTCAAAGTTTTGTACAGGTAATCAACGGTTTCTTCTCCTTTTTCATGAGCTGTATTTATTTCTTTAAAATATTTTTCATGGCTGGTGTTATACAATCGCTTCGGATCTTTTACGGCAAGCCCTTTATTGTTTTCACCCTTTAATGCAAGGCTTAATATATCATCCACTTCAAGCGCCTGTGTTGGTTTGCCACAGCCGCTGCATTGTGCGTCGAGGTAACGTCCCAGCCAGCCTGTATAAATATATTTATCGCTGTCGCTTCCGCTTTGCCATATATCCATACTGCGAAAATGAGATCGGTCAGGATTGGGATAACCCACGTTATTCATAATACCAAGGCTGCCATCATCAAATAATTCTTTAAAAGCCGGCAATGCCGGATTAATGCCCGCTTCGTCGTTAAGTTGCAAAGCTTTATCTTTTTCAATCCCCAGTCTGGGCCGTGACTTATAATAGATATCATTTCTCACAGGTATCACCGTGTTTAGCCCATCGTTTCCCCCGCTGAATTGCAATACTACCAGCACTTTATTGCCCGGAGGTACCCTTACTTTTCCATCAAAGGCTTTCAGAAATTTTGGCAGCATCAAAGATGCAGTTGCGAGTGAGCCTACTTGTAAAAATTCTTTCCGTTTGAATAACATGATCTTTTAAGTTTATTTTCTTATCGTGGCGTTGATTATTAAAAGTTTAGAGAGATTAGACGGTTTAAATGTTTTAGGGCTTAGCTTAGTTCAAGGTTTACAAAGCCGACCTTTTAACTATTTAACTTATTAACTATTTAACAAATTAACCTATCAACTTATCAACGCCGCAATCTTAGCACAACTGATATTCCGGCGTGCTCATTAATTCAACCATGGTTGTTTTAATGTAAACATCTCTCGCCTGCTTGTCAACATATCTATCCAGGATATCGGGGCTGATCTTACTTTTTGTCTGGAGCACCACCTCGCTTATTTTTTGCATCAGGCTTTCTTTTGGTGTTTTATCAAAGACTTTTGTTACTGCATCCCAATCAACCGTAGCATTTACCTGCTTTGCTTTTGCTTTAGCGTCTACGCCTTCCATCCCCATCATCGTATCATCATCATCTTTAGGCTTTACAGCAAAGTCATCCGCATTGGTAAGAATCTGCGGAATTCTCATTCGTAACATGAGAGCGCTGCTATCTATCCAGTTTTTTCCACCGGGCCAGCCGGCAACATTTGGCGGATAAAATAATATTTGCCCAAGCGC
>JBDTZL010000335.1:0-18491 GCA_040005125.1 Ginsengibacter sp. | reverse complement strand
GCCTATAATTTATATTATGTTAAATAAACTAGGAGACTGCCATAAATTAATTGAAATCCTACAAAGTCACGCAATGGTAAAAGATAATTAATATAACAGATCATTTCGCGGATAATAACTTTCAATATCTATCTTGCCCGAGTTAGTAAAATATATTTCAAGAAAACAAATTAATAAAATGAGTAAAATTCTGGATTACGTTGTAATTACAAGTTCAAAAGGAGTTGTGAATCTCGAATCTTTGATCAAGGAAAATATCAATTTAGGCTGGCAACCAATTGGCGGCGTGGCTATAATGAGTTCAAATGTTGACTCAGAGGATTCTACTGTCAAGCAGGTATTGGTCCAGGCGATGGTAAGGTATGATGATTAGTTGCCGGTTTCTCGAAAAAGTTGAAAGGTTGGTAAGTTAACGGGTTAATAAGGCGGCGGATAGCTTTCAACTTGTTAACTTTTCAACTTTTCAACTTCTTAACCCTAATTCCGCAATTCGACCACCTCAACTTTCCAAATCCTCAACCTTATGAAAATTTTCCATAAACTCCATCACTCTTTCTTCAAACCTTGTTTCTCCCCCAAATAAAAATCTATGGCGCATGGGTAAAACATAAACAGGCAGCTGTTTTAATTCACTTTCAAATTTTGCCAGTCGCACACCGTCCTTTTCAGTGGTAAGGATCATTTTATTGGCCAGTTCGATTTTCGAAAATCGTTTTTTAATTTCTTCAAGATCATCGATGTTAAAAATGTGGTGATCTTTAAACAACATCGTTTCATAGTTGCCGACGTAAGTGGCTACAATTTTTTTGAGCGGCCCTGGTTTGGCAATTCCACAAATGAGTAAAACACCGGATCCCGCTTCCGGGAACCTCTCTTCTTTTGTAAAAAGATGATACGGGCTTCCATATTCTATTTCAGTAAAGAAAATTTCCTGGCGATCCAAAGGCCTTAATTCCCCGATGATCTCTTGGTTTTCTTCTTCATTTAAACCCGGTTTGCATTTGGTAACTACGATAATGTCTGCTCTCGCGCTACTACTTTTTACATCTCTCAGGTTGCCTGCCGGCAAAATAATATCCCTGGTATAAAGGTTCTTGTATTCGGTAAGCAGGATGTTTAACCCTGCCCTCACTTCCCTATGTTGAAATGCATCATCGAGAATGATCACTTCGGTTTCCGGCCTCGAATGAAGCAATTGAGGAATGCCAACAACCCTTTCTTCGGCAACAGCTACCGAGATAGCGGGAAATTTTTTATGAAGCTGCATAGGCTCATCCCCGATTTCAATCGCGGTTGTGGTATCATCGGCGATGGCAAAGCCTTTTGTTTTCCGTTTGTAGCCGCGGCTCAATGTGGCAATGCTGTATTTTTGCCCGAGCATCCTTATAAGATATTCGGCCATTGGTGTTTTTCCTGTACCTCCCAATGCAAGATTGCCAACGCATATTACCGGGAAATTAAAGGAAGCAGACCGGAGAATATTTTTATCAAATAATTTATTTCGCAGCCATATAATTAAACTATAAATTATTGAAAAGGGATACAATATATATCGAAAACTTCTACTCATGAAAATATCATTTCATTTTACCGAATGCTTAAAACATCAGGATAAAAAAATCTATTAAAATTCAATTACCTCTTGCGGAGTTACGCAATAATTTAAAGGTATATCAAATTGATTTATATCATCAACCTCCTCTTCAGGTCCAAAAAAGCTTAAGCCGATTTTAATCGCGTCCCGCCTGCATTCCGATAAGAACCTGTCGTAATATCCTTTGCCATAACCTACCCTGTATCCCTTCTTGTCAAATGCGAGTAAAGGCACTAAAATGAGGTCAATTTCATCCGCTGAAAAAGTTTCGCCTCCTGCCGGCTCTGTAATTCCAAAAGTGTTGGTTACCAGTTCCACTTCATCGCTAAAATGATAATGCTGCATATCGCCGGACGTGGTGTCAATTTTTGGGACCAGTATTATCAGCCCGGGATTTTTAAATTCAAGGTAACGCGTAAGTGATGATGGATCTGCCTCTCCAAGCTTTCCCGATGCCATATAAGTATGAACATGTGAAATAAAAGGAAGCGATATTTTTTGAAAATTTATCAGGATCAGGTCAGTGAACTTTTCAGCTTCGCCGAATGAAAGCCCGCTTCTTTTTTCTTTATAAATTTTTCTAAGTTCTGCTTTTGTCATAAAAAGTTTTCAAGATTGGGCCTCATTTTTCCGGCTTCAGCTTTGATGCTTTCTTTTGAAATTTCACCCAGATGTTTTACGGAGGCAATAGCAGGATAACCGCTCCAGTTTGCTATTTCATTTTCATAATCCAGGTATTCCTCCGTAAATATCCAGCCTGCAACATCTATCTTTTCTTTTTTTAAAACTGCAGCAGTAAGTAAAGAATGATTAATACTACCCAGTTCATTTTTGCTTACAATGATAACACGGGCCTTTAATTTTTTTATCAAATGGATAACAAATTCCTTTTTATTCAGTGGAACCATTAGGCCTCCGGCGCCTTCAATAATTAATTGTCTTTTTGTTTTGGGCAAATGATTGGTAATATCTTTTAATACAATTTTTTTTTGCTCCGCCATTGCTGCTATATGTGGTGAGGCTGCCATTTTAAATTTATAAACTTCGGGATGGATCACTGTTTTTTTATTAGAGATCATTTGTTTGACCCATAATGAATCGGTCCCCTCATCAAAGCCCGCCTGCACAGGTTTCCAATAATCGGCTTGTAACGCCTCTGCAATAATGGCTGCTACCAAAGTTTTACCAATCCCTGTTCCTGTTCCTGTAATGAAAATTGGCTTCATGTGAATATTTTAAATGATAACACGAGTTTTGTCCACTAATTATACGAATTAAGAACAATTACCCTATAAATTCGTGTTATTCATGTTTAAAAATTCGTGTTATAAAAAATGATTACGCGAATTGGTCCGCTAAGTACACGACCCAACAACTGGGGATTAAAAGAAATTACTGTATTCATTCGTGTTATTCATGTTTAAAAATTCGTGTTATAAACTAAACTAAACTACCGTATTTACAAAAATTGAAAACACCGTAGTTCCGTAGTTTCTGGATGATTTGAACAAAGCGTCTTTTTCATAATTGTTGGCTGGCGTATGTTCCAGTATGAACCAGCCATTTGCGTTAAGCAATTTTTTTTCTCTTATGATCACCGGGAGATCATCAATATTTTTCAATGCATACGGCGGACCTGCAAAAATAAAATCATATGTTACACTGGTAGTTTCTAAAAACCTGAATACATCCATTTTCAGAACAACACAATTTTCTATATGCAAATCAGCTATTGTTTTTTGTATGAATGCATGCATCGTTCGGTCTTTCTCAATAATAGTAAGATCCGACGCTCCCCGTGATGCGAATTCATAACTAATGCTTCCGGTTCCTCCGAAAATGTCAAGGGTTTTTAATCCTTCTATAGAAATATTGTTTTCGATTATATTAAACAATCCTTCTTTGGCAACATCTGTAGTAGGCCGTGTATAGGGCATCCTGGCAGGCGGATTTATTTTTCGGCCTCCATATTTTCCTGTGATTATTCGCATGAATCAACTGCAAAAAGGTAGCTAAAATAATGAGTGGGATGCCTGGTAATTTCTTCAGAATAGTTACTTCCTGCGGGCAGTTCACTAAAACCAACGGAACTGAAATGGTTATAAATCTCTTTGGTTAACGGTGAATTCATTTCTACCATTCCGCTTATTTCGACAGGGATATCGTAAGCTTCAAATTGTTGACAGGCATTTAAAAGGATATACAATACATCATCTGCCGTATCATAAGAAAAGGTATTTATAAATTGAGTGGCGCCATTTTTATTAAGCATCATTACTACCTTTTTCGGATAAAAAATAACCGATAGCTTATCGCCTTCCGCCGGTACCTGGTTTAACAGGACAGAATACTGGTGCCTGTTTATCGCATAAGGAAATTTTGATTTGACCATATTAAGAACAGGTGCCGGTACACGGTAAATATTATAAATTTCGCTTTTTGTAATAACGTCAGTGAGCACTGAAAAATTACTTTGAAAATCGCCGTGAATAAGGTTCAACACGTTTGTATTTTCCCGGGAATTGTATAAAGAAAAAGGGATCAATACACATTCTTCAAAAGAATACATGATACATACTTTTTTAAAATCTCCGGAAAGTACCCGATGTTGCTGAAGTTCATTTTGCAAAACGATTGAATAATCGTCAACTCCCGGGATTTTATCAAAATGAAAAACGGCCGCGGCTATATAAACATTTTCATCATCGTCCTTTATTGTATACGAAAAACCTTCATTGTTAATTTCGAATACAAGAGTGCAATTTTGCGCATCAAGTTCAACTGGTAATATTTCTAATACGGTTTTCAATGTATTTTCCTGCGCAATAATAGAATATTTTTCTGAGTCTTTTTTGAGTATAAGAACCCGTTAGTTTTTTATTGGCAAAAGAAAGATATAATTATTGGGATACATAAATTTAATATATAGGTTTGCAAACTTTTATGCGACCATCAATTGACAAAAATTTACAGGTTTCGGTTACAAACAGGCAGATATTACAGATTGCCCTGCCCATCTCTGCGTCGTTGATAATCCCGAATGTAAATTTTATAACCAATAATATCTTTTTAGGTGGTCTCGGTATTAAAGAGCTTGGCAATGCCGGAATTACGGGTGTCTATTACCTGATCATGATGATAAGTGGCAATGGGCTCGGGAATGCCCTGCAGGCAATCATTTCAAGAAAAGGTGGTGAAAATAAACCCGGAGAAATCCATATAGTTTTTGCCCAGGGAATACGCATTGCTTTATGGTTTGCATTTGGAGGAATGCTTTTTACCAGGTTTGTTGCCCCATTGTGTTTACAACCATTTATAGAACCGCGAAACTTCCGGCAGGAAATGGATTTTTTACGGATCAGGATGTGGGGCCTGCCTTTTTTATATTTATTCCAGGCCGGCAATGCATTTTTAGTAGGAACACTTAATAGCAGGTTCCTGGTGGTTGGAACAATAGGCCAGGCTGTCATCAATATTTTTTTTGATTACGCACTTATTTATGGCGCATTGTCTTTTCCACAGCTTGGATTTAACGGAGCTGCAGTAGCTTCAGTAATTGCAGAAATGTCAGGAATGATCATTGTATATGTTGTGATCTTCAGAATGGGATTAAAGAAGAAGTTCAAACTCTTTAATAATTTCCGCTACAATAAAGTGTATTCAAGAACCGTATTAAAAATTTCTGCCCCACTTATTTTACAATTTGTATTAAGCACAGTTACATGGCTGATGTTTTTTATTTTGCTGGAACAATATGGCGACAGGGCAAAAGCAATTTCAAACGCTATGCGGAATATTTTTGGACTGGTGGGTATTATGATATGGGCATTTGCCAGCACCACCAATACCATGACAAGCAATCTCATCGGCCAGGGATTGAACAATAAAGTTGTTACCGCAGTAAATAAAATCATGCTGCTAAGCCTGGGTACCACTCTTTGTATGCTGGCAGTATTGAATATTTTTCCATATCATTTTCTTGGCTTGTTCCGGCAAAATGACTTGTTTGTACGCGAAGCGCTTCCGGTATTGCGGGTAGTTTCTCTTGGAATGGTTTTGATGAGCATTGCCGCTGTATGGCTAAACGCTGTAACCGGTACAGGTAAAACAAAAATGAACCTTGTAATTGAAATAGCTGCTATAACATTTTATCTTTTTTACACACTTATTATTGTAAAAAAACTCAAACTTCCGCTCGCAATTGTGTGGAGTAATGAACTTGTGTATTGGCTGGTGATTTTTTCAGTCTCTTTCTGGTTTATAAAAAAAGGGCGCTGGAAGGATGGTTTGGAGGGGATTTGATAAGTCTCACCCCAACCCCTCTCCGAAAGAGAAAGAACTAACTTATAAACATGCCTTGCAAGTTTGTACCTTAACCTAATGATTCATTGCCAATTGCCCATTGCCCATTCACCATTGAATTGATTTCCTTAGCTTTGCCATCCAAAAAAATAGAAAATGACAATTAGAACATTTACCATGATTAAGCCTGATGCAACGAAGAAAGGCCACACGGGAGCTATTTTGCAAAAAATAAATGATGCAGGCTTTCGCATTGTTGCCATGAAAATGACCCATCTTTCATCGGTAAAGGCAGGTGAATTTTATGAAGTACATAAAGAGCGCCCTTTTTACGGTGAATTGGTTGAGTTTATGAGCAGCGGCCCAATAACAGCAGCCATACTTGAAAAAGAAAATGCCGTAGAAGAATTCAGGAAGTTAATTGGCGCCACTGATCCGGCACAGGCAGATGAAGGGACGATAAGGAAACTGTTTGCCGCATCTATTGGTGAGAACGCGATCCATGGCAGTGACAGTGATGACAATGCAAAAATTGAAGGTGATTTTTTCTTTAGCAAGCTGGAACAATTTTAATTCGCCAATTAGCTGATTAGCCAATTAGCTAATGATGATGCTTCGTAAGTGTTATAGAAATCATGAGCAGTTTTAATTCGCTACGCTAATTGGCTAATTAGCCAATTAGCTAATGGTGTGCTTCGTAAGTGTTATAGAAATCATGAGCAGCTTTAATTAGCTAATCGGCTAATGTTGATGCTCCGAAAATTTTTAGAGATCTTGAGCAGTTTTAAATTGGCTAATTGGCTAATTGGGTAATTGGCATATTAGCTAATTAATTAACGGCTCCACGATATAACCTTCTTTTTTCAAAAGACTGATGAGCCCATATTCACCGGTGAGATGCCCCGCTCCCACTGCTACAAACACACTTTCTCTTTTCATAATTTCTTTTAATTCTTTCACCCATTTTTTATTTCTGTTGTTAAGCAGGATATCTTCATATTGCTCGGAACCGAATTCACTTTTTGCCAGCATGTTTTGCATAGAATCAAGCTGTTGTTTTTTGTACAGGTTTATCATATCGTCAAACTCTTTTTTATTAACCGAAAAACTGTCTATATTTTTTAATAATTCTTTTGCCTGCCATTCGTATGGAATGCTATCGAACACAGACGCCTGGAACTCTACTGTTTCCAACCCCTTAATTTCCTTTTTGTCTTCCTTTGCAATTTTTAAAAGCTCTTCTTCCACTCCTGCAGGCGACGCACAGTTCATCATTTTTGGATACAGCAAAGCCACCAGGAAGTACGGCTTGGCTCTTTGCAATAACATTATCGGTGTATTCAGTGAATCTGTAAAATAAGCCTGCAGTTTTTTGTATTCTCCGGGCGTATATAAGTCTGACAGTTTTTTACCATCTTTCATATTCATGTATAGCATGCCGCTTAACAAGGTTGACGGATCATCCATGTCTAGTTCCATGTAAATCTCATCGCTCACTTTTATCGCTTCTTTCAACTGGCTGCTGAAATGAATATCGTCTTTACACATTAAATGAAAAGTTCCGAAAAGAAAGCTCGAATGTTTTAATCCATTGCCACTCACCTGCCACAAAAGGGTATTATTATTCTTTTGTTTGGCAAACGAATGATCCTGTTGTGCATTGCATCCCGCAATACCAAAATAAAGGAGGAAACAAACAATAATACATTTCATAAATCGTTGTTTTAGTAAAAATAATATAAATAGATTTTTATGTTCAAAAATTAACCCACTTTGCTTTTATTCATCAGCTAACTAACTGAATAATCACTATGAAAATACATATAATAGTGATCCTGCTATTAATAAGCTCCATTAGAACTTTCGCCCAAAAAGAATTACCCGATTTTGGAAAGATAGACAAAGCCGATCTCGCCCCGAGTGAATGTGAATCTGACAAAGATGCTGTTGCCTATAAACTGGTGGATTATGGTGATGTCCGGTACGCAAGAGGCAATGATTTGTTTAGCATTCTTTAGCGCAAAAAGTAAAATTCCCATTACTGCTAAGTTCATCCGGCGAGTACAAGTATTTTTCTGTAAATTTATTTCAGGGGCTTGAAAAAAATCCTTTTGTAGCTGACGAGCGTTATACAGATATTGACTTTGGCTATAATCAATCTTATACAGTTACTGGGAAAATCTATATCCCGGATGGTTATGAATTTGAGGAGCTTCCTAAAAATATTAAAATGATAATGCCCGACACAAGTATAGTTTTAAAACGGATGCTGCAAGCTGATAGTAATTCTATTGACATACAGGTGACTGTCAATTTTGTAGCGCCGTTTTATGCTGCAAGTGTATACCGGCAGATCCAGGGATTTTATAAGCAACTTTTTGCAACCCTAAATGAACAGGTGGTAATAAAAAAGAAAAAAAATTAACTCCTGATGAAAAAGCTTTTTATTGCTCCGGGAGTTTTCCTGCTGGCGCTATCAGGATTATGCCAGCCAAATGTTTTGGATGCTTCTGCCTTAACAAAAGAATTAAAAGAAAATGCGCATAGCGTAAAAAGAGAAGAAAAAATAAATTTTGAAGTGACTGATATTGATGCGGCAAAACTCACAGTTCACCAGGTTTTTACTGTATTGGATGCTGAAGGAGAAGGTGCGCTTTACTTTTACGAGTTTTCCAGCGCCTTTCGTAAACTTGAAGATGCCGAAATAAAAGTGTATGATGCACATGGCGGACTCGTGAATAAATATAAAAAGAAAGAAATGCGTGCCGAATCTATAGGCGAAGGTCTTGTACAGGATGGAATGGTTTATTTTTTCAGAGTTGCGGCCCCTGCTTTTCCTGTTACCGTTCAATTTGATTATGAAGTAAAATATAAAGGCACGCTTAATTATCCTGATTATTACATTGAATCTCCTGAACAATCAGTCGAATATTCAAGTTATACGGCCAGTGTTCCTGCAGATATTGATCTGAGATTTAAAGCAAAAAACATCAACATCGATCCTGCTATAACTACGGCAGGAAAAAATAGATTCTACCATTGGGAAGTAAAAAATCTTACTGCGATCCCCAAAGAAGAAGGAGCTGCAGCCGGCGGAAGTATTTATCCGCAGGTTATGATAGCTCCCAACAAATTTTCAATGGATGGGCATGAAGGTGACCTTACGAGTTGGAAGAATTTTGGTAACTGGTATTTAAATCTTTCCAATGGTTCTATTAATCTTACTGAGGAAACAAAAAATAAACTGAAACAAATGGTGCAGGAAGCGCCAGGTGATAAAGAAAAAATTAAAATTATTTATAAATACCTGCAACAAAATTTCCGGTATGTGGATATTTCGTTGGGCATAGGTGGTTATAAACCTTTGGAAGCTGCTTCTGTCGACAAAAAAAAATATGGCGATTGTAAAGCACTTAGTAATTACACACAGGCATGCCTAAACGCAGTTGGCATTGTAAGTTACCCTGCATTGATAAATGCTGAATATAATAAAGAGCCTGTAGATCCTTCATTTCCGCACAATGCATTCAATCATGTGATTCTTTGTGTGCCAATGAGCAACGACACCGTATGGCTCGAATGTACAAGCAGCAGAACTGATTTTGGAATCCTGGGTAACTTCACAGAGAACAGGAACGCCTTAGTGATAACCCCTGGCGGTGGTGTATTGGTAACTACCCCCAAAAGCAAGTCATCAGAAAATACATTTACCCTTTTAACGAAGGTAACACTACATGAAGACGCTTCCGGTGAAAGTGTAAGCGTTCTAAAAACTTCCGGTGAATACAAACAGGACCTGACCGAGTATGTAATGAATGAAAAGAAAGATGCACAGAAAAAATATCTTGTCACTTATTTAGGATTTATCCAGCCTGATGAATTTGAGTTAACAAGTAATCGCAAACCTGATTCGGCAGAAGCTTTCTTTAAACTAATCATTGAAAAAATTCCTGATTTCACTGCAGGAAGCAAAATGTTCCTGAATCCAAGAATTTATAAAATCTGGAACTTAAATCTTCCCCGCGATGAAAAACGTACCAAGTCTTTTTATTTTGAATGCCCTTTTATTAAAGTTGATACAACTGTGTATCAGCTGCCTGAAAATTACACGGTTGAAAACCTTCCAAAAGCAAGAGATGTTAAATTTGAGTATGGCTCTTTCAAAACAAATTACACTTATGATGAAAAGGCCAATTCAGTTACAACTACTGCCGTATTGATACTTACGCAAAACGTAATTCCCGCTGATAAAGTTAATGCGATGAGAAAATTTTTTGGTTTTGTTATCCAGGAATATACCGAGAAGGTAGTTGTTAAGAAAAAATAAATGTACTCCCCGAAGCCTAACAGTTTTTTAAAACCTGTGCGCATGCTTCAGACCTTCAACATTGAACCTTCAACCCCGAACCTGGTAACCTCACCATACGTCAATCGCTTTTTTTCTTTTCCCGAATCGTTGCAGGTTTATTGCGGACCCTAACAAACCATCAAAGCCAACGCGGTAGGTAAAGTTTGGTTTGTAGCCATTTTGAAATCCGCCGACCATATCAAACCTGAGCAATTTAAAAATATTTTCCAGTCCCACAAAAGCTTCGGCATATCTCGTATGGGGGTTTACATACAATGCATTGGTTCCATCTACCAAATTCCAGTTAAGTTTTTTGAATAATGGGATTTTGTTGGTAAGCAAACCATTCAGGTGGTGTTCAAAATGCAGTTCAGCAAAAAATGCCGAAGTATTGCTGAAGCCATAGTATGGAACCAACTGGAAAGTTTGAACATACTCTTTTGCTACATGCGAAATGTTGCCGTTAAAGTGCTGGTAATCGTGGATGAATACAGATTTGGTATTCAAAAACCCTCCCAGCACGAACTTATATTTTATAGAGCCTGCCATCTTTAAATTTGCATCATCTGCAACTTTAAAAGACCATTTATCAAAATCAATATCGCTCCCAAAAATATTCTTAAGCCCTTTTGAATAGTCGAGCGTAAATGTCGGGTATTTAGACCCAAAGGCAATTTTGGAATGAGGAAACTCAATATATTTCTGACCGGGCTTAATACTGAATGATGCATGTAAAACAACAGCCTGGTAAGGAGTGAACTGCGTTGATAAAATTTCCACCGGGTAGTTGGGTGTAAACCTGTAAAGAAATTTTTTATTCAGTATAAAACCGGTTGTATTATTAAGTGGCATCCTGTCTTCAAATTCTCCCTCAATTAAAAACCTGGCACCGCTTTCAAACTGTTTCGAAAAGCCGGCCTTACTAAAATAATTTTCATAAATTTTCATATTATTATGTCCGTATAATAACGTTCCTACTGTGTTTCCCAAACCCTCAATCGTACTTTCTTTATTAAACTGGCTTACCCGTTTGCCCCCGGCAATAAAAAAAGACCGGCGTTTGAATTTTTCATCAATATCAAAATCCATGCTGCCAAAGTTGAGTCCTGCCCACGCATTAAAATGATTGTTATTAAATCCATAGCGCAGATCAGTTATGAAGCTTACATTACTCTTCCATCTTTTTATAAATTTTGAAATTGTGACAGATGGATTAATTGCCACGCCTTCCACGGTATTGTATTGTAAGACCTTCAGCAAAGGATCCAGCTCAAACCGGTATGTATTCGTTGTGCTGTAACGGATCCTGTTAACCCCTGTCCACAACACCTGTGTTAATTTTAAGTTCCCCTGCCTCTTTTTAAGTGAATCGATATTTTGAACAGTAGGATCTTTTCTTAATTCATAAATACTGTCTTTTATTGTATAGTCTTTTATTTCTCCGGGCTCAAGCGGCACGGGCCTTATGCTGTCCCAATATGTTTTTGGCCTTTTATTTACCGAAGTATCATATTTTATAATTACCCGGTTGAAATAGTTTTTTACAAGATCCGGTTCAAGGTTATATTTTGAATACACATTTACAAAATCTCCCAAAGCATCTATTCCAAGCTGGTTGAAGTTGAAATGAAGCAACTGGTTTTTAATGCGCCACACATCGTTGTTTACGGGTACATGTATTTGCGAAATTTCAAGCGAATCTAAAATTTCAAGCTGTGATTTTTTTGTTAGAAAAAGATCGCAGCTATAAATACGCCAGTCGCCCTGGGTAATGTTTATAATCCCGGAAAAGAGTGGTTCATAATTCCTTACCGGGATTACTTTTATAGTATTGACTTCTTTTCCGTTTTCAAAGAAACTGCCGAGAAATTTATATTTATAAAAGTTTAAAGCCCCGTCTGCAATGGGTGAAATAAAACCACGCGGGCTAAGCTGCGATGCAAACATATTTACATTGTTTTGATAAAAGCTGATGAATGCAGGAAAATTAAATCCAAAACCATTGCTTCCGCTTTCTCTTCCTGAAATGACCTCCAGCTTTATTTTATCAGGCTGCTGCATGGAAACTTTTGTTACAGACTCTGAGAGATAAATAATTCCTTTGCCTGTAGAATCAAGCATCATATTATTCCTGTCTTCATCGGGTATTTTTTTCCCTAACACTTTTTGTGGCAGCTTTCTTAATTTGATGATGCCTTTTATGTAAACTTCAGCCTCAAAAGCTTTTACCTGCTTCTCATAAAAGGGTCGTTTCTTAATTGCCTGCCTTATGATCTCATAAGCAGGGTCTTCCCCACCCTCTTTAATAATGATCTCTTTTAATACAAGTTTTTGCAAGGTCAATACAAAATCTGCTGTTACATTTTTTGAACCGATCGTTATTGATTTTTCAAGAGTAGTATAGCCGACATGCATGCAAATCAGTGTATAATTTCCCGCAGATAAGGCAAAGCTGAACTTGCCGCGGGTGTTTGCAGTTACTCCCTGTTGTGTTCCCTTAATGAGCACGGAAGCAAATGGCAAAACCCTTCCTTCATTATCGTAAACAGTACCTTCGATTTTTTGAGCCGACACAGAAAGAAAAGGAATGTAGAGGATAAGCAGAAGCTGTTTTTGCATAAAACGAATGTAGGTCTAAAAAATTATTAAGATTTAAAATGCATGATTGGATGTTGCAATTAATTTTCGCAAATATATTATTCTTCAGCAGGTGAAGGCGGGTGTAGGTAACTTGCTGTAAGCGCGGAGAAACCCGCTACCAAAGCGCCGGTCAAAGCCGAAGATAGGATAAGTAAAAATGGATTATCAGTTTTAAAAATTAAGAGCGAAACGCGGTGAGCAAGTATATCATTATTGTTGGTGCTGATCCAGAAACACAAAATTCCCCATAATAAAAACAAGGCAATAAATCCTGTAACAAAAGACGCTCCCGGTGTTTGTGGAATAAGAGCAGCGACTAAAAATGCAACAATGGCTATGCTCCACCATGGAAAATACAGGCATGAGCAAAAGCTTAGAAGTAGAGTAAGAATTATAGAGATTATAAATTTCATCTTCTTATTGTTGAATTGCTAAATTGTTTATTGCCGTAATTTTACACCTAACCTTCTAAATCTTCTAAACTTCCTAAACCCTTAAACCCCTAGCCATCCTAAACACTCTAAACCTCCTAAACCTACTGACGAAAGCTTACCCAACTGCTACGATTTTGTAAAGCTCATTTTCCATTTTACTCTTTTATCTTTGGCTTCTTCTGCCTTCATTATCCAAAACGTGTAATAAGTTCCCTGTACCCAGGTATTTACAAAATCATCATAAAATTTGCTTCCCGGGTTACCACTTTGGCCACCCGGATATACGCCATAAGCCTCAGTTTCCGGAGATAACGAAACTACCATTCTCCAGCTTGGACCATGTTGTGAATTGGCTGCATTGATGGTATTGGTGCCTCCGCCAATTGGTAAATGCAGCCTGCTTAACGCTTCAAGCCTTGCTAAATGCAGCACTTTTGTGTCTTTATATTTTCCCCATTCGAGCCTTCCATCAGCCTCAGCATTTTTCGCGCTAAAAACTGCTTTCTTAAAAGCTGCCGTCACATCATCTCCGAGTGTTTCTTTTTGAGGCGTATTGATATCATCAAGAAATTTGAACGACGAATCTTTTAAAATATTGTTTAGCAAGGTACTTTCATATGGCACCATCAGTTCCAGGTTTGTTTTTAAAAATTCATCCTTCCATACTTTATTTTCGAGACTATCCCATGTAAGAACAAATAATGTAGCGCCTTTTGAGTTAGCATCATTTCTTAAATTCCAGGTTTTAAGTATTTCAAAATATAACCGCTCATCATTGGTAAGTTTTGTTACTTCCATATTTTTAACAATGAGAGGCACCGCCATTTCACCAAAAGAATTGTAGGTATCAGTTTGCAGCTTCATCATGTCCTGCGGGGTGATGTTGCTCATCGCGTTTAACCTTTTATTAATTTCCCATCCACGATATGGAGGATAGTGCCCTCCAAGATAGTATGGATAGGAACTGTCAACAGGCAACTGGTTTGCACTGCTTACAAAACCTCTTTCAGGATTCAGCACGTGTGGATTTTCTTCCTGTGGTATCATTCCCTGCCAAAAATAACTGCTGTCTGTTCCGGGCATTACAAAATCACCTTGCCGTTTCCATTTTGCCGGGAATTCTCCCTGGTCCCAAATAGCGATATCCCCGTTCTTACAGGCGAATAAACAATTTTGTCCCGGGGTATGTAAATATTTTATAGCTTCCAAATAATCATCATAATCTTTTGCCTTGTCCAAAAGAGTAAACATTTTTAATTCATTGCTGGGGTCATGTGCCTTCCATCTTACTGCATAATATTTATTGTTGGTAGGCCTGGTTCTATACCCACTGAAACTTTTATCATACATAACAGGGCCAATATTCGTATACGCAACAGTATCTAAATAATCAGGGTTACCTTTAACTTTTATTTGCTCAATCCTGAAAGTTGTTTTTTGCCATTGATTATTAAACCAATATTCTTTACGGCTGTCATCGCGAAATTTTATTTCATAATAATCCCGCACATCACGCATAGCATTTGTAAAACCAAAAGCACAATTATCGTTAAAGCCTATGATAATTGCAGGAGCGCCCGGAAACGTTGCCCCATAGGCATTGTAAGTTGGTGTAGAAATTTGCATTTCATACCAGAGAGAAGGAAGGTTTAACCCAAGGTGCGGATCGTTACATAAAATAGGATAACCTGTTTTTGTTTTTTTTCCACTTACCGCCCAGTTGTTACTGCCATTATTTGGATTTGGTTTTTGTTCATCTATTGTGGTTGAATCTTTTTTGTCAAAATAAAGCGAGTCGGCAGTTGATGGAATTTTCAATGTTATTCGGGGCTTTGGAAAAACAGTTCCTTTTGGAATTATAGGATCAAGCGAATCCATAATCACAGGATAAATCTTGTCAAAATCTGCTGAAGAAAATACTGATTTTGCATTCGTAAGCTCAAAATCATTTTCACTTCCGGCCAGATCAAGGCTCATAAATTTCAGAAATAGCGCCGATTTTAAATTGGTCCATTTTTCAGGATAATAACCGAGCAATTTATATTCGAGAGGGAGCCTGCTTTCGTTAAGAGATTCTATGTAAGCATTTACACCGGCAGTATAATTATTACATTCCGCTAATGTTGCGGGATCCTTCTCAACTTCTTTCAATGAATTTTCAGCGGCGAACACCATGCCCAACCTACGCATATCACGATCCACTTCAAGTGTTTTGTTACCAACAAGCTCGCTCAACCTTCCCGCTGCTGCATGTGTTTGGAATTCCATTTGCCATAACCTGAATTTTGCATGAAGGTATCCCTGCACAAAGTAGGCATCATCATCCTGTTCAGCAAAAACATGTGGTACCAGGCGCTCATCGAAATACACGTTCACTTTACCTTTGAGCTGGGGGAATGAAAGATTTTCAGAAAAATCCTGGTTAACAGGCTCTGCGTTTTGCCACACTCCTGATTGCGGGCTCAGTAATTTTCCAAAAGGTATGGGAAGCAATAAAGTTGAATTCAAAATTATGATAAGGACAGCGGTAACGACTCCAAAAATTGCAAACGGAACTATTCGCATAAACAGGTTTGAAGGTGTAAAATACTAAAAGAATAACATTTGTGAGTGGCCATTGGTGAGTGTTTTATCGCAAGAAGTCAATAGTCAATAAGTCATTTGTCATTTGTGAGCATTCAGCGGTGTGTGTCTTATCGCAGGAAGTCAATGGGCATTAAGTCAATCAGTCATTTGAGAGTCGGTAAATATTGAGTGCCGAAAGCGGGCCATTGGCTATTGACTTAATGACCATTGACCTATTGACTAACTAAGTAAACCAACAAGCCGTTCCACTTCCCCGGTTGTATTAAATGCATGAAAAACTATGCGTAATCTTTCCTGTCCTTTGGGAACGGCAGGATATAATATTGCCCGCACATCAAAATTATTTTGTTGCAAATAAGCGGCAACTTTTTTTACTTCATTATTTCCCGGAACAATAACAACCTGGATGGGTGTATCGCTTACTGAGACAGTATATTTTAACCGGCTATTTTTAAAAAGGCTGATTAAAATATTTATATGTTCTCTCTCATTATTCATAAAAGGAAAAAGCCTGTATGACGCTGCAATAGCACTTACGCCTGAAGGAGGAAGCGCCGTGCTATAAATAAAAGGCCTTGCAAAATTGATACAATATTTTTTCAATTGTTTTGAACCAAGAATAATAGCGCCATGACAGCCACATGCTTTGCCAAAGGTGTGCAGCCTTGCAAAAGATTTTTGTTGAAGACCCAGATGTTGAACCAGCCCCTCTCCTTTTTCTCCAACAACTCCCGTGGCGTGTGCTTCGTCAACTATTAGCGCTGCATTATATTTTTCGCAGAGATTTGATATTTCTTCAAGTGGGGCCATATCACCATCCATTGAAAAAACCGATTCGGTAACAACAAAAATGGTTTGCTGAGGTTTCGGTGCGGCAGATAATTTTTTTTCAAGGTTACCAATATCATTATGCAAAAAAGAAAAGGAGTCAGCAAAAGATAACCGTATTCCATCCCTTATGGAAGCATGGCTAAGCTTGTCATAAATAATAACATCTCCTTTTTGTGGCACGGAACTCAATAACCCGATATTTGCATCGTACCCTGAATTAAAAATCAATCCTTCCTGAGCATTATGGAAACCAGCAATGATTTTTTCGGTTTCTTCAATAAGTGCATAGTTTCCTGAAAGTAGCCGTGAGCCTGTACTTCCATGAGATAGATTCTTATTGATACTATCTTCGATGAGCCTGTTTTTTACGATACCCAGGTAATCATTGCTGCAAAAATCTATTTTGTTATCATTCCATTTAAGGGAGCGTAAAGAGTTTGCCTGTTCTCTTTCGGCTAATTTTTTTTCAAGAAAATCTTCGTTCATAAAATAAAATTAGCTAATTAGCTGATTAGCCAATATGCCAATGAAGAAAAAGATCCTATTTATGCTAATAAGTCAATTAACCATATGCTGACTAAAAATTGGATCTGAAAATTAGCTAATCAGCTAATTGGCTAATTGGAGTTATTTTTGAAAAATGGAAATTTTATCAAAGGACACAAAAAATATTTTAGGATTGAAATTGGTTACCGATCCAAGGTGGGTTGATCTTACAGCTATTTCATTACAGGAAATCTTAACCGATCATGCATGGTGTGAGCAAAAGGCTGCTAACAGTTGTATCTCGCTTATTCAAAAATATAACGACAAGGATGAGCTGGTAAATGAGCTATCGCCGGTTGTTACAGAAGAATGGGGGCATTTTCGCCAGGTGTTGGGAGAATTGAGGCAACGAAATTTGCAACTGGGCAAACAACGCAGGGATGAATATGTAAATAAGTTACTTGATTTTCAGAAGAAAGGTGGCAGTCCCGAAGAAAGACTGTTGGACCAATTGCTTACCATGGCGCTTATAGAAGCAAGGAGCTGTGAGCGTTTCAAGCGGTTAAGTGAATCTCTTGAAAATGCTTATATGAGAACTTTTTACCGCAAATTCATGGAAAGTGAAGCCGGGCATTATACATTATTTATACATCTTGCAGATACTTATATCTCTAAAGAAAAGGTGAGAAAGCGCTGGAATGAATGGCTTACTTATGAATCAAATGTTATGTTGAACATGGAAGTAAGAGGCGATCGGATACATTAACAGTAACACTAATTATACAAATCTCTAGTGCTACGCTTTAGGTTTAGCCACGAATTACACAAATTTGCACGAATAAAAAGCAAAAAAGGCAGCCACTGATTACACAGATTTCCACTGATTAAGAGAAAAATAAAATCGTTGGTACAAATTATATCCAAGTTTACTACTTACGAGATCAGATGCCTTTCAAAAAAATGTAATCCGCGGAAATCTGTGTAACCTGTCTACCGCCAGGCAGATCCGTGGTAAAAATGTTTTTCGTGAAAATTCGTGTAATTCGTGGTTAAGGTTTTCTGCATTCTTCAATCCGCTTAATTCGTGGCGGGATTTATTTAATTTTAGAAAATATCCGGCTCCAGCGTGGGCCATTATCGTAGCTAAACCATATCAGCGAGGCTTTTCCAACCACATGATCTTCCGGAACAAATCCCCAGAACCGGCTATCGAGAGAATTGTGCCTGTTGTCTCCCATCATCCAGTAATAATCCATTTTAAAAGTATAAC
>JBDTZL010000201.1:0-5478 GCA_040005125.1 Ginsengibacter sp. | reverse complement strand
ATGCATGAATACGCTGTTGAGTTTGCTGGCGAAGAACGTAGTGATGTGAACATTTTACGTTGGAGGGCAAAAGGGTATTACCCATCAATCAGGCCTGATCCAACAACAGGACAGGTGTCTTTACTTCCAATTCCGGCGGGCGAGATTGCAGCCAACCCTTTAATAAAATAAGTTTTAATAGTTTATGAACAAAAATAGAGGCTAAGCATTAGCCTCTATTTTTTTAAGTTTAGTAAAGCAATATTTTTTCATGATTTTTAATGTGTTTTTAATTAACGTTTACTATTAGTTTTAAAATTGATTTCAGATGGTTCAATCAATTATGATGAAGAGGTGACTTTTTATTAGGTTACAACTGTCTTGGCTTATATTTTTATTTAAATAAATTCCTTCATGGTAACTAACCTTATCATATCACTTTTTTACAGAAAATCTAATAAAAAATCCCATCGTTTGAAAGGAGATTTGGTAATATTCCTGTCTGCTTTTGCATTGCCCATCCTGTTTTTTTCCTGCAAGTCTAAACTGCTTCCAAACCAGGGAATGATTGATCTGCTAAAAGCGGCGGAAAGAAATTTTCAAAATCCCGAAAATGTTTTCAGCCCCGAGACTGTGGTGAAATACGCTGACTCTATCATACAGAATTCTTCCAACGAAGATTTAGTTACAAAGGCGCTATACCGAAAAGCAAATGCACTTTTAGAATTAGGGGAAGAACAAAAAGCGATTGATATTTTTCAGGATTTACCCGGTAAAACAAAAGGCAACCTTGATCAAAGACAATCTATTCTTAAAGATATGGCGATAAGTTATTTAAGATTGGGCGAAAGAATGAATTGCATTGGCATGCACAACGCGGAATCCTGTATCTATCCTATCTCAAAAGGCGGCGTTCATCAGGACAAGACGCCATCCGAAAAGGCGATCGAAATATACAAAGAAGTATTATTAGATAATCCCGGGGACCTCGAATCCAGATGGCTAATAAATATTGCTTACATGACTACGGGCGGGTACCCGCGGGAAGTACCCCCGCAATTTCTCTTAAAGGTGAGTGATGATGATACCATGCACCTCGTAAAGCCTTTTACCGATGTAGCAGCCAATGTCGGACTCAATTATAAATGCCAGGCCGGTGGAAGCATTGTTGATGATTTCAATAATGACGGATATCCTGATGTTGTAATTAGTAGCTGGTCTCTCACTGAGCCGATGCGCTTTTACAGGAATAATGGTAACGGCACTTTTACCGACATATCCGATTCTTCCGGGCTTGGATATTTAACCGGCGGATTGAATATAATGCAAACGGATTATAACAATGATGGCTTCAAAGATATTTTCGTGTTAAGAGGCGGATGGAAAGGAAAGTTTGGGAAAACCCCCAATTCGCTATTAAGAAACAACGGCGATGGCACATTTACGGATGTGACGAAAGAAAGCGGGCTGCTTTCCTTTCACCCCACCCAAACCGCGACCTGGGCAGATTTTAATAACGACGGCTGGCTCGATGTGTTTATAGGAAATGAAACTACCCCTGGTGAAGAGGTACATCCATGTGAATTGTATATGAATAATAAAAACGGAACCTTTACTGAAGTTGCAGCTAAGGCCGGCTGTGCCATTACTGAGTTTGTAAAAGGAGTTACGTCGGGCGATTATAATAATGATGGGCTTACAGATATTTTTATCTCCACATTAAATGGTAAGAAAATATTATTGAAAAATGAAACGATTAAGGGTGGCCCTGTTAAATTTGAGGACGTGAGTAAAGAGGCTGGCTTAACCAATAATCTATCCCGAAGTTTTCCGACATGGTTTTGGGATTACGATAATGACGGTTGGCTTGATATTCTAGTGTGCGGCTATGAATTTACAGGATCGCTTGCCAGTTATGCAGCAGCCGAAGCTATACAAGCACCCGTAAACAATGAGGGCAAAGTTTTTTTGTTCCGGAACAAACACGACGGAACGTTTGAAGATGTGTCCGCCAAGGTGGGTCTGAATAAGATTGCTTTTGCGATGGGCGCAAACTTTGGCGACATTGACAACGATGGTTATCTTGATTTTTACCTTGGTACAGGAAATCCATCATTTAAATCGGCTATTCCCAACAAGCTTTTTAAAAATATCAATGGCACCGGTTTTCTGGATGTTACCACCTCAGCACGGGTGGGCAACTTACAAAAGGGTCACGGGGTTTCTTTTGTGGACCTTGACAATGATGGCAATGAAGATATCTACATCAAAATGGGGGGTGCTTATGTAGGGGATGCTTATGAAAACTCGTTGTACCTGAACCCGGGCCAGAATCATAACCACTGGGTCAATCTTTTATTACAGGGAACGGTTTCTAACAAAGCCGCTATCGGTGCAAAAATAAAAGTAACTTTTAAAGGGAATAATACAGATCGGTCAGTTTACCGGGATGTAAATTCCGGAGGGAGTTTTGGCTCTAACCCATTGCTGCAGCACATCGGCCTCGGCCAGGCAACATCTATTGAAAGGATTGAAGTAACATGGCCTGTTACCGGTAAGCTACAGGTATTTGAAAATCTTCCGGTTGATACGAATATTAAAATTAAAGAAGGTGATAGTAAGTTTATTACTTACCAACTGAATCGCCTGAATTTTACTAAAAAACGATGATGAGGCATATGATACAGTTAACACTAAGACGTAAAATACGATAATATAATTGCAGCAGCTATCAAGATATCAGGCGCGGGAAAGCAGCATAAAAGGAAAGAATGTATGAATTTCAGTTTTTACAGAATAAAACATTTACAAACCAATTAAAAATCTAAACAAATATTATGGCAGTACTTTTAGGAAACAAAGAATATTTCAAAGGTTTAAATCAGATCAAATATGAAGGACCTGAAAGCGACAACCCGTTTGCATTTCGCTGGTACGATGAAAATAAAGTTGTCGCCGGTAAAACGCTGAAAGAACATCTTCGTTTTGCATGTGCTTATTGGCATTCATTTGTGAATGAGGGCGGCGATCCCTTCGGGCCCGGCACACATATTTTTGAGTGGAATAAAAAAGCAGATGCTGTTGAAAGAGCAAAGGACAAAATGGATGCAGCATTTGAGTTCATTACCAAAATGAATATTCCGTTTTATTGCTTTCATGATATAGATGTGGTGGATTATACAACCGATGTAGCGGATAATGACAGGCGTTTACAAACGTTGGTTGAATATGCAAAACAAAAACAGAAAGACAGTGGCGTAAAATTATTGTGGGGAACGGCCAATGTTTTTTCCAATCCAAAATATATGAATGGTGCGTCAACCAACCCGGATTTTAAGGTGCTTTCACATGCGGCTGCGCAGGTTAAAGGAGCTATTGATGCCACTATCGAATTGGGAGGTTCCGGTTATGTTTTTTGGGGTGGAAGAGAAGGATATATGACTCTGCTGAACACGAATATGAAAAGGGAAAAAGAACATCTTGCGCGCTTCTTGCACACAGCAAAAGATTATGCGAGAAGAAATGGTTTCATAGGCACTTTCTTAATTGAGCCAAAGCCCATGGAGCCAACAAAACATCAGTATGATTATGATTGCGAAACCGTAATTGGCTTCTTACGCCAATGGGATTTATTAGGCGATTTTAAAATCAATATCGAAGTAAACCATGCAACTCTAGCGGGTCATACGTTTCAGCATGAACTGCAGGTAGCCGCGGACGCAGGTGTATTGGGTTCATTAGATGCCAATCGTGGAGATTATCAAAATGGATGGGATACAGACCAGTTTCCAAATAATATTAATGAGCTTGCAGAAGCCATGCTTATCTTTATTGAAGCCGGTGGCTTGCAAGATGGTGGTATTAATTTCGATGCTAAGATCCGCCGATCATCTACCGATGCTTCAGATCTTTTTTTCGCACACATTGGCGGCATGGATACTTTTGCAAGAGCGTTTATTACGGCTGACGCTATTCTCAATAAATCAGACTTTAAGCAATTCCGAAAAGACCGTTATGCATCATTCGACAACGACAAAGGAAAAGCGTTTGAAGAAGGCAAACTTTCCCTGGAAGACCTGCGTGCTTACGCTATTGAAACAGGCGAGCCTGCAGCAAAAAGCGGTAAACAGGAATATCTTGAAAATATTATAAACAGGTACATTTAATAGTTACGAAAAGATATAATAAAAATGCAGATGAAAAAAGCCCCGACAAACCAATTTGATAAATCTTTTGTATTATGCGGCGGATGCATCTTTTAAAAAAGTATCTTCTCTTTCTATCTGTCTGTTTTGCTCATAGCTTCGCCGCCTCTCACTCACATTTAAAAATGAGCACAGGTGTCCCGGCGGTTGTTGATTACTTTACATCCAATTCATTTACACAAAATACGTTTGTATGGCGTAAAGAAGTTTCATATCGCTCATCAGTACGGCGTTTCCGATATCGACATTAAAAAGATTGACCATTCATTTATTACTGAATATGATTTTTATTTAAGAAGCATTCGCAAATGCGCGAATAATTCTGCAGTTAAATACATCCAAAACTTTGGCAAAATCATCCGCATTTGTCTGTCAAGTGGTTGGATTGTAACTGACCCATTTGCCAATTATAAAAGAAAAATAAAAATAGTAGATCGTGTTTTTCTCTCTCAGGATGAATTACAACGAATGGCTGATAAAGAGCTTGCTTGCGATCGTCTAACCCAGGTGCGGGACGTATTTTAATTTTGTTGTTTTACGGGGCTGGCATATGCTGACGTTAAAAAACTGAAAAGGTCACAAATCAGCAAAGGAATAGATGGCGAACAATGGATTATCACAATCCGGCAAAAAACCGATTCTAAGTCTTCAATTCCGTTATTACCAACGGCGATCAAATTAGTTGAAAATATGCTGACCATCCTCTTTGTATAAATAAGAATATGCCTTAGCCAGTTCCCGGTAATCAGAAAATGAACGATTATTTGAAAGAGATTGCATCAGTTTGCGGAATAAAGAAGATCTTAACCTCGCACATAGCACGGCATACCTTCGCAACCACAATTACTTTAAGCAACGGCGTGCCGATTGAGTCAGTGTCTAAAATGCTGGGCCATTCATCAATTAAACAAACGCAGCATAATGCCAAAATACTGGATCTAAAAGTTGGTGCGGATATGCTTTTGCTGAAACAAAAACTGGAGCACCGGTTAGAATCTTAAGCTTATTTTAATATCAGTGATACGCAGGAACAAAAAAGCAAAGCCGTTTATTGTCATACCATTATTTTTCGAACATAGTCACTTAATTTGCGGCAAGTGGTTTTTGTAAATTGCTTATGAATTTTGGCATATTCATCGGGCTTTAAGAGTAGATGAAGCCACTTTGTTCGGTTATCATTTTTTTCACTCATCACATTTTCATTTTATTTGTTTCGAATAATTTTTTTATGAATGTCTTACCGCCTACGACACCGGAGTAAAAGGCGGCAAGATTCGGTTGTGATACAACCGGA
>JBDTZL010000182.1:0-5480 GCA_040005125.1 Ginsengibacter sp. | reverse complement strand
TAATTATTAATTTAATACCCCAAACTTTCCCGATTCATATTCTCTGAACGATTCCTGTAATTCCTTCTGAGTGTTCATCACAAACGGGCCATACTGGGCAATTGGTTCATTGATTGGAACACCGCTTAACAACAGCAACACACTTTCTTCTTTTGCTTTGACAGTAATAGTTTCTCCTTCATTTTTAAACAAAACAAAATTATGTAATTCTGCAGGCTGCCCATTAACTTCTACACTTCCTTCTATTACTAAAATTGCAGCATTGTGCGTCGCCGGAATATCTGCGGTCATTTCGCCATTTTTATTAAGCCGGATGTCAAATACATTCATTTCGGTAAATGTAGAAGCGGAACCTTTGACATTGTTAAATTTACCTGCTATTACACTCACTGTACCACCATCAGCGGGAAGCACTACCTTGTTCATTTCTGATCCTACAAGGGCCTGGTATTTTGGAGTAGCCGGCTTATCTTTCTTAGGAAGGTTAACCCAAAGCTGGATCATTTCAAACGGGCCGCCGTTCTTCGAAAATTCACTCTCATGAAATTCTTTGTGAAGGATACCTGCACCGGCTGTCATCCATTGAACATCTCCAGGGTTAATAACACCGCGGTTACCGGTACTGTCATAATGTTCCACACTCCCTTTATAAGCAATAGTTACTGTTTCAAAACCCTTGTGCGGATGCACATCAACACCTCTTGGATGATTGGATGGGCCAAAGTCAAAAGCGGGGTTAAAGTCGAGCATCAGGAACGGGCTTAATTTTGAACGCAGTTGATACCCATTAGGAAAATAATTGTATACCCTGAAGCCATCACCTACCATACCCGGGTTGACAGGACGCGGGAATATTTTTTCAATTTGTTTTATTTCATTCATATTTTTTATTTTAAAAATTATACTATTAAATTATTCGATGGGGCAAAGTTACGAAATTGGTATATATTTGTAACCGATTTACCTTATTATACTGGTTTCCTTTGAGAAACCATCAAACAGCAGAAAGAAATGGCAGAAAAAATACTTCACTCCAAAATATCTTCCGGCGACATGCTGGCTCTATGGGACGCACTCGATATTTTGAATGGCAAATGGAAAATTGCCATCCTTTGCTCGTTAAATGAAAATAAAAAAAGGTTCAAGGAATTGCAGCGGGATATCGGGCGTGTTACCGGGAAGATGCTATCAAAAGAGTTAAAGGAACTTGAAATGAATGAATTGGTAACCCGCACCGTCTTTAATACCAAGCCGGTTACGGTAGAGTACGAACTTACCTCATATGGAGAAACCCTGGAAACGGTAATCGCAGAATTGGTGAGTTGGGGATCGAAACACCGGAAGAGAATTTTGAGAAAGCATAAATAGCAAATATTATTACACGAATTGGCGCGAGTTACGCGAATTAACCAGGAGTTGATGATAAAGCAGTATTCAAAAAAGTGGCTGAAAGGGATAACACGAATTTGGTGCACAAATTGCACGAATTAAAAAAAGGCATTGCATTCATTCATGTAACCTGCCTATTGTATTCTAACCTTAACACACCATCGTTCGAAAAGTTAAGTTTATTCTTGGATGCTTTATTTTCTTTGATTTTGGCAGGCAATGAAGCCAATGGGTTTGCGCAACACCCTTCATCAAAAGAAGGCTGCCATTTTCCAGTATAATAGAAACAGCCCGTTTTGTTTTTTTGTGTTTCAATGAAAATTTCCGCTCTGCTCCAAAACTAACGGAGGCAATGGCAGTATCCTTTCGCAGGGACTTTTCATCATCGCTGTGCCAGGCCATCCCTTCATCGCCGTTGTGGTACAAATTCAGCAAACAGGAATTGAATGTTGCTCCTGTAATTTCTTCTACAATCTTCTTTAACTCCAGCAATTCTTTTGTCCAGGCTAATGCCTGTTTGGTGGTGTTGGAGTAGGTGTACAGGTAATTATCATCTGCATACCACGCCGCTTTTCTTTTGGTGATAAAATGTTTTCCAAAAATAATCGCTTCGTCATTTTTCCATTCAATAGTATCCAGTAATTTTTTAAAGTAATATTGGGCATCCTGGGACTTCAAGACTTTTCCATAGTAGCTTACGCCGCCATCGTAAGGCAATAAATTTGTTGTCCCTTCTGTATTAAACAGATCCATTTTTCCACTTTTTATATTTGCTTCTCATACAATGCCCGCAAGGCCTGTAACCTTTATCAATTGCTTCTTTTTCGGAGATAAAAAATACACGGTTTTCTTTTTTCATACGTTTGCCTGACTGACAATGCAAGGTTCCATAAATTTCTAAATTTTTATTTCCACCAAAGCAAATTTCATTCTTTCTGATTTTCTTTCGAAGATTGTTATCGCTTATTTCCACATGATAAATCATATTGGTTTGAAAACTTTTGGAAAGGCAGAAACTTTCCAAAAGTTATTTTCAAAAAAGATTGCAGTTTATAGCCGCGTTTGCGCGTCAGCAGCCACACGCCCAATTCTTTTAATTTAATGCATCGTGAAAAATGATCCCTAAAGTATGTCGCTCTCCATCGTGCAATTCACTTACGCCGTGTTTCATATTCGTACGATAATATCCCTTACTTCCTTTCACCGGCCGGAAGTTGGTAGTAAACATCAGCATATCACCCTTCCCCGGTTTTAATACGATTGCCTTCGATTGCGCTCTTGGTGTTTGTTGTGTCAATACAAATTCTCCGCCGGTATAATCTTCATTGGGCTCATTTAGAAACAAAACAACCTGTATCGGGAAAAATATTTCTCCATATAAATCCTGGTGCAGGGTGTTGTGCCCGCCTTTCCCATATTTAAGGATCAATACAGTTGAATTTGTTTGATTGTTATTATGACAGAGCGTTTGCAGTCCAGGAAATGTGTTTGGAAATTGCCTGTCAATGTTCAGCATTTTCATCCAACTGTTCGCAATGGGCGCGAGGCGAGGATATACATTTTCTCTTATCGTTTGAATAAAACCGGGCAACGGGTAATTGAAATATTTATATTCGCCCGATCCAAAACGGTAACGCTCCATCACAATTGTTTTCCTGTAAAGATTTGCCTTATCATAATCATATATTAGCGCTTCACATTGAATCTTTGATAATAATCGGGGAAGAATGGCATATCCCTTTTCATTCATTTGTTCAGTTACCTCCTGCCAGTTAACAGCAGAAAGGCTTGATTGTATATTTTTCATAATTGCTTTATCCAATTGCTATTTCGTGCAAGGTATCAGGAACCAGGTATTGAATATCAGGCGAGATCCTGTTGTTTAAATGGCTTTGAACCCGGGATTAATTTTCTAAAAAAGCCTGCTTATCTGTCAGGCGGTCTTTGCGGCTTCCCAGCCTATCATTGCTGCTTTGCGGGTACTTCTCCAATGATATCCACCGAATATTCCCGTTGATTGAATAACCCGATGACAAGGGATTAAAAACGCAACAGGATTGTCGCCAATTGCAGAACCTACTGCACGTGATGCTTTCGGGCTTTGAATTTGTTCTGCAATGTTTCGGTAAGATGATAATTTCCCCATAGGAATTTTCAACAATGTCTCCCAAACCTTAAGCTGAAAATCCGTTCCCTTCAAATGCAATTTTACCTGGTTGAGCTTGTTCCAGTCGTGCGTAAAAATGTACAATGCATTCTGTTGAATAAGGTCAACCATTTGTTTATAATGCGCATTCGGAAAATTTTTCTGCAGGGTCGCCAACGCTTCCTGCTCATTGTCTGCAAAAGCCATATGGCAAATTCCTTTTGGAGTGGATGCCACCAAAATATTCCCGAACGCGCTTTCTGCATAGCTATAATTAATGGAAAGATTTTCGCCCCCATTTTTAAATTCCCCGGGCGTCATGCCTTCAATTTTTACAAACAAATCGTGCAAGCGGCTGGTACCTGAAAGCCCTGTTTCGTATGCCGCATCAAACAAAGTGGCCTGCCTTTCTTTCAAAATACCTTTAGCATATTCTACACTGATGTATTGCAAAAATTTCTTAGGGCTTACCCCGGCCCAATCTGTAAACAGCCGCTGAAAGTGAAACGGGCTTACATGTATATGCTCAGCCACTTCATCCAGGCCGGGTTGTGTTTTGAAGTTTGTGTTTATATAACCAATAGCTTCTTCTATACGGCTAAAGTTGGTTTTTTCCTGCGCTTTCATTTTATTTTTATTTTGATTTGATAACACAAAAGTAAAAATGATACAGCCGGTCACCTACCCGAAACTTGCTATGTTTTGATGAAATAATGCAGACAAGGTTTTAATTGAGATGACTTCATCGAATCAATAAAAGTTCTCTTAATTAAATTTAAAACTACTTATTAGCCTCTTTAAAACTTTATTATCGAATTGTCTTCCGTTAGTATTAATACAAATGGTTGTGCTGCCATTTGACAAATAAAGGAAATCGCATTGCCCTGCGGCAGCGTGAAATCCATTCTCTTTACAACTTATGCCGCAAACGTTTCTATGATAAATTCCTTTCCAGTTTTTTCCATTTATATTTTTTGCTTTAATGCTGTCACTAAATCTGTCTGAGGTATAATATGTATCACCTGTTTTTGTGTATGACCCTTCATTAATTAATGCGCTGTCCAGCGCGGTTCTATAAAAATTTATTCTAAAAACTATTCCTTCAAAACAGTTTCTATAAATTTCGTTTTCTTGGTTTGTGACCGGCACGCAAATAACACCGTTTTGCAGTTTGCTATATTTTATTGCCCAATAATTTGGAATATCAAAAGAGAGTTTATAAACCTGGTTTGTATACTTCTTAAATTGAATTGTTTGCCCATCAATTAATCCGCTGCAGAAAAGTAAAATTGTCAAAAAGAAAATTGGTAACCGATTCATATGTCTTCCCGGAATGAGCATGGTTGAAATAAAAATGACGGGTAATTTAAAAGAATATCTAATACATTCAAAAACGGCGCAACTAAACTTTTTTAAAGGGTTGCAAAAAAATATACGACAATTAAAAAACCGTTCAAATTACTGAACGGCTCAAATAATTTATAATCGATCATTTCACTAATCAATACTCATCCTCATTAAAAAAGAAATCTTCCTGGCTGGGGTAATCGGGCCAGATGTCCTCGAGGCCTTCATAAATTTCTCCACCCTCATCTTCCAGTTCCTGCAGGTTCTCAACAACTTCAATGGGTGCGCCGCTACGAATGGAAAAATCGATCAATTCATCTTTGGTTGCGGGCCAGGGTGCGTCTTCAAGGTGTGACGCAAGGTCTAATGTCCAGAACATATTTGTCTCCTTTTATTTTCTATTAGAATTAAAATTTGGGGCCTATTTTTCCGCAAATGTAAAAGTTAAATCGGGATTACCAAATAATGTTTTTTACAAATGTGAAATACTAATGTCATGAATAATTTTTCCTAAAGAACGTATGGGAGGCCTTTTTATTTTTATCTTTCTCAAATTGTATTTTAACCTTTACATTTAAATATGCTAAAAGCTACAGGC
>JBDTZL010000005.1:0-18563 GCA_040005125.1 Ginsengibacter sp. | reverse complement strand
GTGGCACAGGAATTAATGTCTAAAGCATTTTACGAGGTGAATAAATAATTAAGATATTTTATCGAAAAAAGTTTTGCTTTAGTCAAAAAAAGAAAATAAATCTTGACCTGCTTTCTCACATAAGCTATTCGAAAATTGTTTTTTTAAACAGTTTTTAAATTGTTCTTTTTATTTTTACTGAAGGTCTGATTTTGGACCTGCTCTGTGTGATTTTGATTTAATCAATTTACCAGGAGCTTCTTTCTATAAGCAATGTACTATGAGTAGTCTCAAAGAAAATATTTTAAATTGTCTGAAAGATTTAAAAGGCAGCGGTAAGTTTATCAGTGCTCATACAACCGGGTTTCAGTTTCCCGGGCTGGAAGTAAGTGGGGTAGGCGAAATTGCTTATCCTGTAAATCAAACGCTGGCTAAAGCCTTGATACAAGTAGCACAAAAGGCCCCATTTGGCAAAGGCAGCGAAACTATCCTGGACAAGAGCATCAGAAGTGCGTGGGAAATAGATGCCAAAGACCTGACTTTTAATGGCCGGCGCTGGACTATTTTTTTGGAAAAAATTATAAAGAACATTCAGCCGCACCTGGGTTTGGAAGATTATAACATATCGGCACACCTGTATAAAATGCTCATTTATGAAAAGGGCGATTTTTTCCTTCCACATAAAGATTCTGAAAAAGAGAAAGGGATGTTTGGTACACTGGTAATTGGCTTGCCGTCCAAATATACTGGAGGGGAGTTGGTGGTAAGATTTGAGGGAGTGGAAGAAGTGATAGATTTTGCCGAAGCCTCCGGCGATTATAAAATTAACTATGCAGCTTTTTATGCCGATTGCGACCATGAAATAAAACCGCTGACCTCGGGGTACCGAATTTGCCTTGTCTACAATCTTGTTCAGCAAAAATCCGGAAAAAAAATTCAGCTGACATCCGTTGAAACTTATGCTGAGCATCTGGCCAGGATATTCACTAAAGAGCAACAACGTGGTAACACAAAACCACATATCGTACTATTGGGACATCAATACACGCCGGAAAATTTTTCGATAGACGGCCTGAAACTGAATGACCGGCCAAAAGCAGAAGCCCTGTTGCGGGCGGCACAAAAAGCGGGGTGTTATGCAAAAATGTGTTTGGTAACATCTTACCTGTCAGGTGCGCCGGAATATTCAGGCGGATATGGCTATGATGATGATGAGCCGGATGAAGATGCAGAAATCGCCGAGGTGTATGATGAGTCTCTATCCATTGAACACTGGCTGGAAAATGATCTGCCCCCGTTGAGCAATGTAAGTTTTGAAGAAAGTGACCTTATTGCTTCGTTTGCCTTAAATGATGATGAACCCATTGTAAAAGAGTCAACCGGCTATATGGGAAACTACGGACCTGACGTAATGCACTGGTATCATTATGGTGCGGTAATGATATGGCCGCGGGAGATAAATGCGCAGTTGCTCCTCCAGCAAAACAGCACAAGTAAACTGGAATGGATCCACTATTTCAATAAAAACCTAAAGCAAATAAGCGATAGCGAAATTACAGCAGTAGAGCTCATATTAACAACAGGATTAGCCAATGCCGAACCGGATGAAAATGCAAACTTCAATGCCATTGCCGATTGGATCATCAACCGAAAAGATGAAACATTTTTTTTAAAGCTGAATCAGCAATTTTGTCAATTCTATTTTACTAAAATTAATGCTGCTTACTGGTTAAAACTTTCCCGCTTTTTTTCGTCTGAAACCACCGAAAAAATATTAGAGCGGGTCACACAAGATATCAGCCTGCAGGTTATGGAGCAATTACTTGCTGTACTTCGGGCATTTTCCACCGCCGGGAAGCTCAATCACCTCGTGGTTCCGCAAATAAAAAAACTGCCGCATTATTTCTCCGAATTGTCAAAAAACCCGGCCAAAAGAAAATTTCCGGCAACCCGCAGCATTTTGGCTGATTTGTTTTGGCTGGAAAAAAAGATGCCGCAGGATGGATCATGGGTAAACCAAATGGCTGAAATACTTACGGGAAACCAGGAACAAAATTATATCAACGATGTGCTGGTACCACAATTGCTTGCACTAACCGAAAGAACTCAGCTTACTCATAAAATACTACTTGGCAGCAGGGAATATTTGCAGGAACGAATAAACAATAAACCCCAGCCACCCGCCAATTGGTACAGGGAAATGCCTTCCACCGGCAACAACAAACAATGGCAACTATTAAAATCATTTTTGGAATCACCCGATCAACAAGTGCTTGATTACCGGAAAATTCAAAGAGAAAGAGATGAACTGGAAAATGTAATCAGGAACGTGGTGATTGATTTAAAAACAGATACAATCAAAACAGGTTCGCCCCATACACTTAGGATTACAAAAACGCAGGCGGCATACCACAGGCAAATGAAAAGATGGAATGAGGAACTGGAGTTGTTGAATAAAATAACTCAGAAAATAAAAGGGTAAGCCATCCGATGGCATACGAGTGAGCATTCTTATTTACCAAAATCCGGGCACTCTTATTTACCAAAAAGTGAGCAGTGTTGGTTACCGGCTACGCCTCTATCATGATCCCACTCTGTGACTGCAAAAATGCAATCATTCTTAAAATTATTACAAATGGAAAAATTGACTTTCTTGTTTTTAATGACGCTCCCAACGGTTATCCCGTTTTATTTATTGGCACAAATCCACTCAACTTCTAAAAATTGTATTCCATGTGAACAAATAATGAATTTACGACTACCGGACGTGACGATACTGGAAGCGAAATCGATGCAAATTGATACTATCGAAGATCAGGTAATCACAGTTCCCTTTTGCCATGTGCTGGCAAGAATAAGTAAAGAAATTAATTTTGAATTGCTTTTGCCAAACAACTGGAATGAGAGATTCCTGATGTCAGGTGGCGGCGGTTTTGTTGGTAATATTCAAAACAACTTCCGGGATAAGGTAAACTCCGGCTATGTTACGGCAGGCACTGACGCCGGCCACAAAGGCTCAGGGATTGATGCGAGCTGGGGCTTGAATAACATGGAACGGCAATTGGATTTTGGCAAGTTGGCTATTCATCTTACTGCCGTTGTATCAAAGTCAATTATTAACTCTTATTATTGTAAAGATCCGGCATATTCTTATTTCATTGGCTGTTCCAGGGGTGGCGGCCAGGCTATGATGGAAGCACAAAATTATCCCGGGGACTTCCAGGGCATTGTTGCCGGAGCGCCTGCATTCAGCTGGCCCGCTATAGGTGCGAAATTTATACAAAACAGCCAGAAGAATTATCCTGACCCCGCAAATATGAAAACACCTGTAATCACAAAAGACAATTTACGCTCGCTACAGGATGAAGTTTTAAAGCAGTGCGATACCCTTGATGGAATTAAAGATGGTATTGTAAGTGACCCGAGGGCTTGTAAATTTGATTTTTCCCGTCTCCACGTTTGTCCGGATGGTGGGGCAACAACCGGTTGTTTTACAGCAAAGCAACTAGAAGCTATAAAAATTGTGTACACGCCTCTCACAAATAACCAAGGTACCATATACCCTGGTTTTCCATTTGGTGCAGAAAATGCAGAGGGTGGCTGGGATGCCTGGATTGCAGGAAACAATCCGGCCATGAACATGCCGAGTGCGCAGTATTTATTTGGTACCAGCATGTTTAAATACCTTGTTTTTAATGATTCGGCCTGGGATTACAGTAAGTATGATTTTACTGATTTCTTTAAGGAAACACGATACGCATCGGCTTACCTCGATGCAACTCAAACAGATTATACCAGCTTCAAAAAGCTACGGCGAAAAATGATCATGTATCATGGCTGGGATGACCCCGCATTGTCGGCCTTCCGCACCATTTCATATTACGAAGATGTTGAGAAAAAAGATAAGAATATACAATCTTACATTCGTCTTTTCTTACTTCCTGGTGTGTTGCATTGCGGCGGTGGCCCCGGCCCGGATGATATAGAATGGCTAACGTTAATAAGGGATTGGGTAGAACACGATAAAACACCTGAGCGGGTGATCATGTCGAAAAAGAAAGATGGAAAGACCGTAATGACAAGGCCTGTTTTTCCTTATCCGAAAGTTGCTGTTTATGGTGGTAAGGGAGATACAAACCTTGAAACAAATTTCATAGAAAAAGATAACTAATGCTTTTTCTCAGTTCGTCTCATTGAGCAAATGTTACTTATGAAATCAACTTTTAACTAAAACGTAATGTCCCTGCAAGAGACATTGGTAAGAATAAGTACCGGAAGTTCGTTGGCCAGTGACCAACAGCATCCTGCCTGCCCTGGCTTGTAGCAAACAAACTATCAGACATGGCTTTGCAAAGTGAAGCCTAAAAACCTGTCAATTTTCTTACATTTGTATCGTGGCATTGCAGCTAAAAAAGCGACAGAAAAAATGATGAGTAATCCGGCGGGTAAGAACTCAACCCATTATAAATATTGAACCAGCGCGGCTTTCATGACAAGGTACTGAAGCCTTAGTCTCCGCTTTTTCTACAACCCTTATTGGTACCAGTTTTCATGAGGAGGTTCAAAATCCTACCCCCTGCTGATAATCAATATCAAATTGAATTAAAAGCCCCCAAACACTATGTTTCCAGGCCTTTATATTTTAGGAAGTTCATCAAATTATTCATTAAATACCAAAAAAAAATGAGTAAGTCTCCCGGAAATTGTTACTCACTCAACTGAATACAAGCGCCCATATAACCAGGAACTGATCAGCCTCTAAATGGCTGGCTTCTTAGTATCTATATGGCCCTAATTTTTATTTGGTTCAAAAATGCAGTCATGTTGTAGTATAGAAGTAACGATGATGCCACAATTGCACAGGTGTTGTTATAAATAAATACAACAACAAAAGTAAAAATGATAATAGCCATTTATATAATTTGGGCAATCTGTCTTTGTGTTTTTTTAGATAAATAAAAAAAATTTCCTTAATTAATATCGCTTACAAAACGAAACCCCATATTATTCCTGAACTAACCCCGAAAACAAAAACGTTAACGGCATCTCATAGCCATAGATTATACTGCTAACTACTCCTTAACATATAATGGGTACTCATTTTTTGCATTTCGGCTTCTGCTTATATCAATTTCCCTGGTAACAAATTTTTCACCAGGAACGGTAATGCCGAGTAAGTTACCATTCATTGGCTCGGCTATCCAGCCATTTCCACCCCATTGAAAATCATTATCGCCTTGTCCTGATTTATTTGAACTCAAACAATATGCGCCGCAAATTATTGAAAGAGTTTGTCCGCATCTTATCCATTGATTAACGGAAGTAATTCCGGTTGCTCTTGGACACAAAAGAATGTCTATTCCCTGTTTCCCATACTTTCGGGCCTATTCAGTGAACCACATTTCTGTGCACAATAAAACACCGATTTTTATTCCGCCAAGTTCCAAGAGTTCAAATGTTTTGACTTCTTCATGATCATACCAGGTTGCTTCCCAAAAATAGGGCTCTTCCGGAAAAAATGATTTGGTGTGAATTTTACAATGACCTGAACCTTTTTCAAACACAAAGGCGGTATTAAAGAACTTACTGCCCGCGATAACCGGTTTTGAATACACGATTTGCTTTGCATTGAGTTGTTCCAACTCAGTCATCCATCTTTCATGTTTTTCCACGCTTTCTATTTGGGATGCGTTACTCACACTTTTTTCAGAGGCAATCCATTTACTGAATGGCATTTCAGGCAACAACAGTAAGTCAGGTTTATTTTGGTTCAAATGAATTTTTAAGCTGTTCCAGTCATCAATAAAATTAAGCTCATCGTCACTTAGTTCGCATACTGTTACTTTCATAAAAACTCAAAAAATTAGTGTTATGTTAACCACATTTTATCCAAATATTTATTACACAAATTACTGCGAACCTGCCTGACGGGCAGACACGTTACACGAATAAATAACCAGAAAAGTTTTCGTACGATTGGGGCATAAAATCCTTGTTATGTCTTAGAGTCACTTACACCCAACATTAGTTTAAGTCAATAGCTGCTCAAAGAAACCGCCGATGTTGTTTACGTAATCAACGAAATGAATTTCCAAAATCCAGTGCCTGCTGTTTCCTTGAGGGTCTGTCATGAACATATCCTGGTGATTGTCAGGGTGTATATCCAGGCCCAAATTCCCTGGTTCTAATTGTTCATGGGGGAAAGGGCCTACTATGTGACCGGCTATCTCACCCCCGAACCAGTATCCAAAGCGCGCCGCAAGTGTGGTGACATAGTGAAAAAATGCGGCGCCGGTAAGACTGCTTTGTTCAGCATACCAGGTATTCGCTTCCTGCCAGGCAGCTTCAACGTCCATTTTCAGCTTCAGTTTTAAAGGAGAATTGCCAATAACATAAGTCCTTGCAAAGTCTGCCTCCCAGCCATCGAATACAGGTCCGAAATCTAAGATCACGATATCGTCATCCTGAATAACCACACCAGGGGGGTTTCCACTATAAGGTTGCATTGTGTTAGCGCCAGCCCTTACAATTTTTTTATGCCAGAATTTTTCTATGCCGAAAACATCACCGGCAAGGTTTACTATTTCATCGTTCAGTGCGCGTTCTGACTTTCCCGGAGTAATTAATCCCCCATCCTCTATTGCCTTAAACAATTCCTTTGCCTTCTGTTCGGCAAGTGCTAATTTTTGTTTTATATCATCCATAATTTTATTTTAAGAAGCAAAATGAAATTTAAGGTTGAGCGATATGAAGGGCTAATAGTTCATGTTCTTACCATTCTGTAAATCTCTTACGTTCCTTTCAATCTCTATCTTGTTTCCTCCTTTAGCCATCAGAAGCGCCTTTTGTGCGAACGGGAGTGCTTTTTTATAATCACCAAACGCCGAATGAGCGCTTGCCATGCCAATATTGGTAAAAAGCGAATTAGGATATTTGTCATACATCATTTTAAGGATCTCAAAGGCATCTTTTGGCCTTTTTGCGGTGATCAGGCTATAACCGTAAGTGTAACCTTCGATGTCACTGGCCAAAGGCAGGGCTTTTTTCATTGCTTCTGCGGCTTCAGATTTACGCCCCAGGCTATCCAGGATAGCTGCCTTAGTTTGCCACGCGTTGAAGCTCGAGTATCCGCCAAAAGTAATGCTTAGTGCGCTGTCGGCCCATAATAAACCTTCCCCGAGATTGGTATTATTGGCGGCACAATATGCAGCAGCCTGGTTCCATGGTTGCCAAATTCCGGGCAGGGATTTATCGCCGCGCAGCTCCTTTCTGAACGATAGGAGCTGTGTTTTTATCACATCAACATCAATCTTAAAAGGGATCATCAGCTTTTCCCATTGTAATTGAATGGTGGCGCCCGATGGGGTTTGATCAGTAAATTCATATTTCAGCCACTCCACGCTTTTATCGGTCTTTATTGGCTTTACTTTTATACGCAAAGCATCCTCATCGGGATTATAAAAAAAATTTCCCCACGAGGTAGAGTTTTTTGAGAAGATCAAAGTACATTCATCAGGATCGTAGGCTACAAAGAAACCATACCTGCCCGCAGGCAGGTCATGGCCTTCAATTTTGACATCTGTTGTAAACTCAATGGTTGTATTTTCATTTGCGCCGGCACGCCAGGGTGCGGGGTTTTTAGCGCCGTATCCAAGTTCGGTATAACCTACCGGAATAAGTTCGCCCCAGATATGGCCATCTCTTTTTTTAACGCCCGGTCGGCTATAGTGAACTATTATATCGGTAATGCCGATCTGCTCGCTCACAGATGCTTTTTTATTGCCTCCCCTGGGAAGGGTTGTTAACTGCGCTTTAACCAGGCTGGCGAAAGCTAATTGAAGAGCAATAATTAATAAGAAGGGTTTAAAGAAATTTTTCATATTGGGTAATTTATGTTACTGTATAAAAGTGGTGAGCCAACTCAATGGCTATAGGTATGAAGTTGGGGGTTCAGAAATATTTTTTTGTATTGGCGGGTATTTCTTATTCATAACCCCATTCCATTATTTTCAAACAAAGAAAACGCATTAACTAATAATAAATAATACTTAATTTGTATCTATTAATAACAAATTATACATAAATGGATATTCAAACCCTAAAAAATTTTATTAAACTGGCCGAAACCCTCCATTTTACAAAGGCTTCGGAACAAGTGTTTATGGCTCAACCGGCCTTGAGCCGGCAAATCAAACAGCTGGAACAATCCATCGGTGCCGAACTATTTAAAAGAAATAAGCGAAATGTTTCGTTAACTCAGGCGGGGGTTTATTTTAAAGAAGCGGCACGGCAAACCATTGATCAGTTGAATTACGCCATTAACAGGACAAAGCAAATACATAGCGGCCAGGCGGGAGAGATAAAAATAGGATATACACATTCAATAGTACAAACTATTTTACCCAGGATAATTAAAGAGATACGGGCTGAATTTCCCGACGTAAAAACGATACTCAGGGAGATGAACAATAACGAACAATGCAAGGACCTTGCTGAACAAAAGATCGACATTGGTTTTGCAACCAATCCTATTGTACCTGAAAACCTTAAAAGCAAAATATTTTTTGAAGATGTTTTTGTAGTTGTTTTACCTGAAAACCATTATTTGCTCAAAGAAAAATTCAGGGATTTTTCTGCGTTTTCGAAAGAGACATTTATATTACCTCACGAAATTGAAGGCAGTGATTATGTATACACAGTAGAATCTATTTGCCTGGACGCGGGTTTTTTTCCAAATGTAGTTCACCATACTTCATCTGTAAGTTCAGCACTAAAGTTGGTTGAAGCAGGATTAGGAATTACCATCGAACCAAGAGGTTCTTTATCAGGTCAAAATCTTGCAATAAAATTCATTGAACTGGATAATATAACTCAAAAAGCTCAATCGGTTATTCTATGGAATGAAAATACTGAAAAAGAAAATCTGCCAATTTTGCAATTGATCAAGAGAATTATTAATTTATGACACAGCAATTTTGCCCGATCTGGATAAATAATCTTAAACTGACCCAAATACAACGGAATTTTTAGCTGTGAGATTAAATACTTTAACAGTATAATTAATTATCGATTTTTTGTTTTGGCTTTTTAATGGATTTGGATACGTGTAATTTTCAATAGATTTGGATATTTTGATTAATGTTTGTTGAACGTCAATCAGCTTTTGAGACAAAGATATGGAGCTAAGCCCTCACGATTTTAATGTAAATAATCTCCATCATGCGTATGGCACATAAATTGAAGCTTTAATTTTTTAAAAATATTTTTATGCCGGATAAAAGCACAATTGAAAAAGCAAAAAAAGATAAAAAAGAAGGTAAGAGTGCCAGCACACAGGCCGGCGAGTTTGTACATGATGAAATAGAAAAAGTAAAAAGGGGAGAACATGGTGTTCGCTCTGCAAAACAGGCGATAGCAATAGGATTATCGGAAGCCCGCCGCGCCGGTGTAAAACTACCGCCGCCAAAAACAGGAGGTGCGGCCTTAAAGAAAAAGGCGAAGCAGGACGAAGAAAAAGCAAAAGCAAAAACGCCTGTATCACAAAAAAGATCAAGGGCAATAATAAAAGCTTTGAAGAAAGAACCAACAAACACAGTTTCTTCTGAAGCGCTTTCAAAGCAAACAAAATCCGCGGCTAAAAAACGTACTGCCGCAGATCGTTCCGCTTCTGCAAAAAAAGCCGCAAAAACGCGGGCAGCAAATAAAAAATAAACCGGGAGATAATCTTTTACTGGTTGAAAAATTGGGTTACGTCGAATTGCACCGGGATGCAGAATATTAACTCATCATATTCAGCTAAATCTTTTTGTAATTCAAGGCTTTTTTAGTGTGGGCCGCATACGACGGTTTTGCAACCAATACTTGTTACAGGATGTTTGTGGCTGCCTGCCATAATCTAAAGCTTCTTCCCGGCCATCTTGCTACTTCAGGCCTGGTGCGTAATCTTTCAGTCGCATTTATATGATCTTACGCAGACTTAACCATAGTTAATGTTTGCACTGCACTCCGCAACCTCAAAATCTCTTCATCTTCCCGCCTTGAACCTCTCAACAAAATCGCCATCTTCATTTTTCTACCGAACTTCGCAATATAATATAAATACAAACACTAATGAGCAAAATAAAAGTAATCATCACAGGTGCTACGGGCATGGTGGGCGAAGGCCTGCTATTTGAATGTTTGCTAAACGAAAAGGTTAGCGAAGTATTGATCGTTAACCGCAGGCATTATGAAATGCAACATCCCAAATTAAAGGAACTGATTGTTCCTGATTTCTTTGAACTGAACCTGTTTGCAGAAAACCTAAAAAGCTATGATGCCTGCTTTTTCTGTGCGGGTGTAAGCTCTGTGGGTATGAAGGAAGATAAATATACCCGACTTACCTACGATACAACGCTGGCTTTTGCCAAGGCATTGGTTGCAGTAAACGGCAATATGGTTTTTACCTACGTATCCGGCGCGCAGACCGACAGCAGCGAAAAAGGCAGACTGATGTGGGCACGTGTAAAAGGTAAAACAGAAAATGATCTGATGAAGCTGCCGTTTAAGGCAGAATATAATTTCCGCCCGGGAGTAATGTTACCTTTTCCCGATCAAAAAAACTGGAAGGCGGCCTATAAATTCATCGGCAGGCTTATTAAAGTCTTTTCACCAACGAATGTACTTACGATGCAGCAAGTGGGAAGAGCAATGATCAATGCGGCAACAACCTGTTATCCAAAACAAGTTCTCGAAGTGTCGGACATTAAGCAATTGGCAAAAGCGTAACCAAAAATATAATGCGGGCAACACAAATAAGATATTGTTATATCGGAACGGAGAAACTCTTTTCAAATATTTCCCATGCAATCTCTATAAAACAGTTTTTATATTATTAGCCCCGTCTTTTTAAAAATTCTTTTTTGAAAGTATGCACAACCGGTAAAATATTTTTATCGATAGATTCTTCGCTTTCACCAGCTTCCGCTTTGAACAAAGACCAATATTCAGTATGTTCTACTATTCCCCCCGATGCTATTTTTGTTAAAGGCCCGAGTGTTTCAATTTCCAAAAAATTCCCATTGATATATACCTCATTATTGCAACCGAAATCAGGATATACAGCAACAGGATCGAAGGCAAACTGATTTATGAATACCTCTCCGTTGAGAGCATAAGCATTCCAGCCTTGTTTATTCATCATCCCGATTTTTTGCTCTTTGCTTTTGGTGGGATCTTGTTTTGCCTGGATATATTTTTCTCCCCAAATCCATCTCGGATCATTCATCTTTGTGTATTGCCAAAGTGCTAATGAACGTGCAGGCAACAAATAATCGTTCCCTTCGCCATGCGGTTCCTGGGGTATGATGGCACGGCCGCCGGGGGCCATTACAGAAAGCGCCCATGGAGATAATTCAATATCCAAAATGCCTTGATTTATCAAACGGTGCAAAACGGTTACTTCGTTTTTATGAACCGATAAAGTAATCTCTATTTCTTTCACAATACCCGAGGTGGATTCTATTGCCTGGGTCAATTTAAGTGTGCCATCATTGTATGTATAACCCACTGGCTCATTATCAGGATAATAACTAAAAGGCATTCCTTCGGGGGCGAGCCACAAACGGTGTCCGCCATATATACGCCAGTCCTTACCACCGGTTGCGCCACTATCTTCCGCGGATAAATAGAAAAAATTTTGTTTATTTATAAATCCAAACCGGATGATCCTGGTCCCTACGTCTGTTGTGACGATCAATTCAATTTCGTCATTATAAAGCCTTATGCAATTGGGCCATCCTCCATAATTGATTTTCTCCTGCATCTTATTTTATTAAATTTACTGCTCAAAGCAATGTTGAAACTTTGTAAGTATTTCACACCCCGTTGCCGTAACAACTACCAAATGTTCAAGCCTTATCCCGAAATCTTTTTCGTAAATCGCAGGCTCCAACGCAATAACCATATTTGGTACCAGTTCAGTTTTATTATAAGGAACAATGCGCGGTTCCTCATGATTCATTGTGCCAACACCATGACCGCTGTGATGCGGATAGTTGCCGATGTGGCCGCGCATTAACTGATCTATTTCCCGGGCCTGCTCACCGGGGCGAATTGCATTGATGCCAATTTCAAGCGCTTCCTTCACCAATATAAAATTCTTTTCCTGTGAAGCAGAAGGCTTACCAACAACCATCGTATTGCATGAATCACCCCAATAGCCATTTAAGCATGGTGTAAAATCACTAAGAATTACATCGCCCGCATTTATTATTTTATTAGTTGGCATTCCGCCACCGGACGAAGTGTTGGTGCCACTGCTAAGATCGGCCATTAAAGGAACTCTTGTACCTGCTGATGCCTCGATATCATTTCGAACTAAATTAAACAATTCAAGTTCGGTGATGCCTGCTTTGGCATGTACTAATACTGAAGCCTGCCCTATATCACTTAGCCTCGATGCCTGGCGGATAAGCTCGATTTCATAGCTGTCTTTAACGATCCTTAACTGCGCAATTTCCATAGCGATATCCACGAATTCTATTTTGGGATATTGAGAACTCAATGATTGTGCAATAGCCAAAGGAAATGAATTTTGTTCAATACCAATTCGGGTGATGCCTGTTCCACTTTGACCGATCACTTCCTGTAATTGATTTAGAAATTGCCGGGTAAATTCCAATGGTGTTTCATAAACATAACTTGAGTAGGGTTTTATTGAAATGCCGGTAATGATATTGGCCGATTGGCCCAACTCATTGTCTGCGATCAAAAGGCTCGCGCTCTTTCCGGGCATTACAAATAACGCCGCAGGTAAAAACTGGAATGGAGATGGACCATATTCAAAATAAAAAAAATAACCGCTTAAATATTTTAATGATGGTGCAGATGTTACCAGGAACGCATCCACGTTTTTTGCTGCCGCAATTGCTGTAAGTTTTTCAATTCTTGATTGCATAAGTTGCTATGTTAATCTATCAAAATCTAATTTGAAAAAACTATGTGTATGTATGCACTGCGAAAATTTGAATGTCTTTTTTAATAATCCTGATGAGATTGCATAAAGCCATAACCCGTTTTATTTCATGTTTACCCCATACTTCCTGATAACTTCCGGGTTCAGTTCAATGCCAAGTCCGGGTAGTTGGGGAACATCAACAAAACCATCTTTTTGCACAAAAGGATTCACCAGCAATTCTTTTCTTATGGCCGATTCAGTTACAGAAAATTCAAGAAACGGCGCATGTGGTATTGCAGCAATTAATTGTATTGAAGCCGCTACCAACACACCGGTCTTAAAAGCATGGGGCACACATAGAATATTTTTATCAGCAGCTAATGTGGCAATTTTTTTTGCTTCGGTTAAGCCACCGCAACGGGATACATCCGGCTGCACAACATCAATATGCGTTTCATTGATCAGGCGGGCAAAAGCCACCCTCCCGCTCTCTTCTTCACCCGTTGCAATGCGCATCGTTGTTGACTCAGTAAGCCTTTTATACCCTTCATAATCTTCGGCAGGCAAGGGTTCTTCCAGCCAGTAAATATTTAATTGCTCCAATGCTTTTGCAACATACATGGCAGGCTTTAAACGATATCGCTTACCAATATCAATCATTAGTTCAACGTTATCCCCGGCGGCTTTACGTGCAGTTTTAATAAGGCCAATATCAAAGTGTACATCATAGCCCAAAGGCCCCCATCCAAACTTAATGGCGGTATAACCCTGTGAAACATACTTTTCTACCATCCGTTTAACTTCATCTTCATTTTCAGGCATCAGGGCACTGGCATAAGCCCGTACTTTATCTGTATAGCTTCCGCCCAGTAATTTATGAACCGGCTTCCCGGTTGCTTTTCCCATAATATCCCATAGCGCCATATCAATACCGCTCATTACATGCATTGCAGGCCCGGTACGTCCGTAATAATATGTTTTATCATACATATCATTCCAGGTTTGCTCATAATCAAAGGGGTCGGCACCTGTTACCACTTCTCTTAATCCATAACAGGTTCCATGAGACATGTATGCGTCCACTACTGCCTTGCCCACGTAAGGAGAAGTATCTACTTCACCATACCCGGTAATGCCTTCGTCGGTTTCCACGATGATGATGAGGTCATCTTGTGTGCCATCTGCGGCACTGGAAATTTCAGGAAGCTTTAAGACAATCGCCTGTACGTTTGTTATTTTCATTGTCACTAAATTTATTGAGCTTTTATTTTGGGTTAACAGATGCCAGCGTCTCATCTGCCACTAAAGACTTAGGCTTGCTAAAAAAACGAAGCAATTTATTTTCATAGACGGTTACCATGAGCGTGCTGAGAATAATAATGATACCACCCAAAAACATTAGCAGCGTAATTTTTTCGTTCAACAATAAGATACCTAGTATTGCTATAAAAAACGGTAATAAATAATTGCCCAGTATGGCCTGTGTAACATCCATTCTTTTAAGTACATAAAAGAATAACAACATTGAAACGCCATATACAATAATACTTAATTCGAGCATGCCCCACAAAGCCACTTTACCGGATTGAATAAAAGCCGCGTAGTGAAAAGGTTCCACCCATATCAGCACCGGGATGCTGGCGATACTGCCAATTATCGAACTGTATACAAGTATTTGCAGCTCGGTGAATTTTTTATCGACCAGCATCTTGCAGTAGGTATTATAAAAACCACAGCAGAGGCAGGCAAACAAAAAAATCAAGTTGCCTTTGAGGTATTGGCCCTGCTTAAAATCAGCCCCCGAAATATCAGGAAGCGATGTTAATAATACGCCGGCAATTGCCAATATGAAACTGATGATGCGGACAATGTTTAATTTTTCTTTCAAAAGCAACGAGGCAAAAATGGCAACGATAACAGGAATCGTTAAGGTAATAATACCGGCATTCGCCGCCAATGTTAAAGTAGAACCTAAGGTATAAGCATACTGCATCAGGAACACACCAATTAACCCGGGCCATATAAAATATTTAATGTCTTTCCACTTCCAGTACATGCTTACATTGCGCCTTTTATTCTCCATCCAAAGCAGTGGTAAAAAAATCAAAGTACTTACAATCATTGGTACAAAGGCCACGGTAACAGGCCCCACGCGATCGCCTATGAGCCTTATAACAGGAACTTGTGTGGCCCACATAAAATTTACGATGATAACCAACGACCAGTCTATCGCTTTTTGTGAACCCGAACTTGGTAATCTCATTATTAAAATATTTTGGCTGCTTTACAATAATTTCATTTGGGAGGAAGGCCTGAACCAAAGCCTCCATCAACAACAAATGAAGAACCGGTAACAAACGATGCATCATCACTGGCAAGAAAAACTGCCACGCGCCCCACTTCCTCAGGTTTGCCTATGCGCCACAATGCATGTAGCTTACCAGCCTCTTCACGTGCCTTAGCAGGGTCGGGCTGGCTTTGAAAATACCCTTCCGCCAAACCTGCATCTATATAACCCGGGCAAATGCAGTTAACCCGCACGCCTTCGTGGCCATGATCTATAGCCATTGCTTTTGTAAGCCCGATAATAGCAGCTTTTGTTGCGCAATAACCGGCACACGTTGGCTCAACAAAAAAACCATTTACCGAGGACATGTTTACAATATTACCTTTTGTATTGCGCAAGTGCGGAAGAAAATATTTTGAGCACAGAAAGACCCCGCCAAGGTTAACCGCCAGCTGCCTGTTCCATTCTTCAAAGGTGGTGTCTTCTGCTGTTTTGTTCACTTGTATGGCTGCATTATTAACCAATGCATGAACAACTGAAAACCGGGCAATGGTCTCATTAGCGAGATTTTGTACTGACCCAGGGTCTGAAACGTCTGTCTCAACAGCAAACGCTTCACCACCGGCGGCTTTGAGAAGCATCACGGTTTCTTCTGCAGCATTTAAATTTATATCAGCAATAACTACCTGCGCACCTTCTTTAGCAAATTCTGCAGCGCATGCCCTTCCTATGCCTGAACCTGCGCCCGTAACAACAACAACCCTGTTTTTAAATTTCATTATATAGTTATTAAAGTGATTTATATTTTTCATACACTTCACGAAGAGACTTGCCTTCAAGCAGTTCCCTGCGTGAATGATTTTCATTATGAACTTTTTCATTGGCCAATCTTAATACTTCCAGTTCAATGGCTTTTGGCACAACAACAATTCCATCGAAATCGGCATAAATTAAATCGCCGGGAGTAACCAGCACGTCACCACATTGTACGGGCACATCATAAGCAATAACCAACCCGCGGCCTTTTGAATCCAATGGCCTTATACCTGCATAGTACACGGGAAAATTCATTTCAATAATCCTGATGCAATCTCTTACCTGGCTGTCGCATACGCAACCTGTAACCCCTTTTCTTTTTGCGATTGTTGACATCAGCTCACCCCATGGCGCATTAGTTCCATTACTGTCTGTTGAATGAACAACCACATCTCCTGCATTCAAAGAGTCCATGGCTTCAATCTCCAGATCATAAGGATTATCTTCAATTATAACATCAGTTTCTATCCAGTCCAATGTTCTTGCCCTGCCGATAAATCCACAATTATTCATATCAGGTAAAAGAGGCCGTAAACGCTGATGCATTGCCTGGTTGCGATAGCCCATTTCATCCAGTATATCACACACTGCAGCTACATAAAGATGCTTCTTTATAAAACTGAATAAATCTGAATCTTCATCAAATGTTTTCATCAATTTATATTTAAAATTTACTTTACTATATAATTTACTGCTATGTTATAATTACTACCGGGACTAACTGTTTTCAGGGCGTACTCAAATCCCTTAATAGATCTCACTATATAAGATTGCGCTGTTGAATTAACGGATACTTTATTTATCTTCCTGCCATTGTATACATAAGGAACCATACACGTAAGCCTGCCTGTATGCGTTAGCGAAGATTTAATCTTAAATGAAAGCTGGCTATTGGCCCATTTAATATCATCAAAGCCGGCTTCATCTTTTGCTTTGAGAAAATCAAGAAGCTTAACTGCCGTCCATACAGGAATGCCGTTTTCTTTTGCATAATCCAACATACGCATCAAGGGTGTCTTCGAAAAAAAATATTCATTATTATGGGCCTTAATGCTGATGTAAGAGTATATCCCGTTGTTCAGGCTCCTGTCCATTAAGCCTTTGAAAGAATTAAAAAATCCTACAGAGTCTTTATGCTCCATATACTGCTGGTCGTAAATGCTGCAAAGATGCTGGTACAGATCTATTACCGCACCATCACTGGTTGCGAATTTCATACAGAGCCCACTTCCTGTATAGTTGCCCTGCCCGAGTCCCATGGCTCCCAAAAAATGCCCCGCACTTGAATTGTTATCGTAATGCGCATAATTATTATCCAATTGTATCCCGTTATTGGCTTCCAGTTTTGCCTGCGCGGTAAAATCGCTAACTCCATTGGAATCTTTTCCGCACCATACAAACCAATGGTTGGTTACCGTTTTTATATTTGCAATTCCATATTTGGTAAGCATCTTTCTATTTAAATCTTTTATCACGCTGTCCATTGTTTTCCAATCGGGATCCTGCGCCTGTTTGGTATCATCGAAGTGGGCAGCTAATTCGAATCCTTTTTTGGCCATAGCAGTAACCCAGGTTTTTGAAATCAAACCTGTTTCTTTAATATAAAGTGTCATTTTTGCTCCCTTTGAATCAACATCTGCAAATTGCTGTTCAAACTCAGCCTCTTTTGAATCTTCGCCGTCATTGGTAAGTGTAACGAGGCATTGCAGTGTATCAGGAAAATACCAGAACCTGGGCAGTGGCCTTGTATAGCTGCTCATTTTCTCAATGCAATGCGTTAATAAGCGCATCTGTTCATCTGCCTGGTTGAGGGTGTTTTTTGAAGTATCTACCCATCCATCGGTAAACATATCCATGGCACGTATTCCATTTATACTATCTTTTTCCTGTCCTGCAAAAAGATAATTTCCCTGGCGGGTATAAACAATACTTTTTGGAAGATTGTACATAAAAGCGATCGCATGCCCGTGGCCATAGTCATTCATAACGACAGCAGGATAACCCGTTGCAAGACCCGTCCTTGTATATAATGAAGCAATCTTTTTACCTCCATCCAGTTGATACATGTCGGCTGTACCATGCAATTGCAATGTTTCACCTATAAGCCCCTTTCCAATTGCAGAAAGATTATCTATTGAAATATAGCCGTCGCTTACCGTTCCTCCGTTATCTTTCATACCGAAAACAGGTGCCATCTTTTTACCAGGCCTGAATGCTATAAGATTACCGCCCTCTTTTACATACGCATCGAAAATTTCTGCCTGTTGATCCGTTAATGCAACTTCCGTTAGTATGATTATATCGAACAGTTTTAAATATTTCAATGATAGTTTAGCATCATTGACTGACCCGATCTCAAAATCATTAAACCCTTCTGTTTTTAAAATTTCACCCGTGTAGGTATCAAAATGACCAGGCACACCAAGTACAAGAAGAGGAGAATTCCCTTTACCCTGGGCATTGATTGACTCACTATATGTCAAACCGGCAATAGTAAATAATAAGATCACAATTTTATAAAGATGCTTCATGTTTTCTTTGCTA
>JBDTZL010000003.1:0-5506 GCA_040005125.1 Ginsengibacter sp. | reverse complement strand
AGCAGGGCAGATTAGTCCGCCTGCCTCAAAACAAAATTGGCACCTATAACAAAGCTAACAAAGCCTATATGGCTTTTGAGCAGGAACATGAAAGAGAGCCTTCCACAGAAGAGCTTTCCGAAATTCTTGAAATGAGTGTAACTGAAATCAACAACATTTTCCAAAGTAATACCCGTCATACTTCGTTGGATGCACCGGTACACGAAGCGGAAGATGTTGCAATGGGCGATCTTTTAAAGGGTGGGGGAGAAACAGATGAAGATGTAATGCACGATTCATTGAAAAATGAAATACGCAGGGTATTGAAATCACTAAGCCCCCGTGAAGCTGAAATTGTTAACGCATATTTTGGACTGGATGGCGAAAATGGTGTTACCATTGAGCAAATCGGCCAGAAATATGATTTGACGAAGGAACGCATCCGCCAGATAAAAGAAAGAGCCATTAAACGCCTTCAAAAAGCCCGTTACAGCAGCGCTCTCAAGGCTTATTTAGGATAAAATAAAACAAAATTTTTAAGCCGCCCTTCGGGCGGTTTTTTTTTGCCACGGATTAAAGAAAAGCAAAACCTTAGCCACGAATGACACGAATTTTCTCGAATTAAATGCACGTCATCCATGTTAATCTGTGTAATCCGTGGCTTTCTTCTGGGTTAATTCGTGTAATTCGTGGCAAAAGCTTTATGCGTAGCATTAACTGTGGCTTTTTTCTGTGTTAATTTGTGGCCAGCCCCAATGCGTAGCATTATTTCTTTCAATAATTTTGCACCTATGAAATTAGTGGGCATCCTGTTTTGTATAATCTGTTTAGTCTCCTGTGAAAAAAATATTGATTTCAAATTAAAAGTTGTTCCTGACGTAATCGTCGTAGATGCAAGTATTGAGAGTAATCAGCCACCTATTGTTGTTCTTTCGAAAAGCTTTGAGTATTTCAGTAAGATCAGCCCGCAGACTTTGGACACTTTATTTGTTCATAATGCAGATGTTTCTATTTCTAATGGAATTCAAACTCAAAAATTAAGAGAATATTCCATTGACTCAACAAGGTTCCATACTTATTTTTATTCAATAGACACTTCGAATATTCCTGCATCTTTTGCTGGGCAATTCAACACGACGTATACCCTCAAAGTAATTGTAGCCGGAAAAGAATATACATCCACCACCACGATACCCGCACTTGCGAAAAAAATTGATTCACTCTGGTGGAAGCCCACTCCATTTACAAAAGATACTTCTGAAGTGGATGTTACAGTTCGCGCAACAGATCCCCGGGGACTTGGTAATTATATAAGATATTATACAAGAACAAATAATGGCCCTTTCCTGCCCGGAGTACAATCTGTGTTCGACGATGAACTTATCGATGGTACTACTTATGATCTGAAACTTGACCCGGGTATTGACCGTAACAATCCTGTCGCTTTCGATAAGAATTTTTTTCACAGGGGTGACACGGTTACCTTAAAATTGAGCAATATTGACCGTACGACCTATCAATTCTGGCTTACTATGGAGTTTGCTTACCAAAGCATTGGTAATCCATTTGCATCACCTAATAAGGTTATCGGTAATATTTCCAATGGCGCGCTGGGTGCTTTTTGTGGTTATGCCGCGGAATTTAAAACTTTGGTGATCCCCAAATAGATTTATGGTTTCAATACCGAAGAAAAGTTTTCATTCTCAAAAAGTTTACATTTGAAGATTATATTTTAAAATTATGGATACAAATAATGAACACGTTCAATGTTTAATTATTGGCTCAGGGCCGGCGGGCTATACTGCTGCAATTTATGCAGCAAGAGCCAACCTCAAACCAGTTTTATACCAGGGCATACAACCGGGCGGCCAGCTTACCATTACAACCGAAGTTGAAAATTATCCCGGGTATCCCGACGGAGTTCAGGGGCCTGATATGATGGTTGATTTTGAAAAGCAGGCAAAACGAATGGGTACCGACATACGTTATGGGCTTGCCACAGAAGTTGATTTTTCAGCATGTCCTTTAAAAGTTCAGGTTGATGAAGAGAAATGGATTGAAGCCGATACGGTCATTTTATCAATGGGAGCAAGCGCCCAATGGCTAGGAATTGAAAGCGAACAGCGGTTAAATGGCCATGGTGTAAGCGCCTGTGCAGTGTGTGATGGTTTTTTCTTCAGAGGAAAAGAAGTATGTATTATTGGCGGCGGCGATACCGCAGCAGAAGAGGCTTTATACCTCAGTAAGATATGCAGCGTTGTTCATAAGTTTGTTCGCCGCAATGAACTAAGGGCCAGCAAAATAATGGCACAAAGAGTGCTGAATACTCCCAATATAAAAGTTTATTGGAATACAGAAGTAGATGAAATACTGGGCGACGATAAGGTAGAAGCGGTGAGAATTAAAAACAATAAAACCGGGGAAATTCAGGTGATACCCGTGAGTGCTTATTTTGTTGCGATTGGCCATAAGCCCAATTCAGATATTTTGAAAGGATGGCTCGATATGGATGAGAACGGGTATATAAAAACTTTCCCGGGCTCTACAAAAACAAATATTGAAGGCGTATTTGTTGCGGGTGATCTGCAGGATAAAATTTACAGGCAGGCTGTAACTGCCGCCGGCAGCGGTTGTATGGCCGCCCTTGATGCAGAGCGATATTTAAGCATGCTTGAACACCCGGTCCCATCTGATCATATAATGATGCACGCAAACGACCAGGAACAAAAGCAATAATTTTATTTTATTACACGAATTATGATACACGGATGTCACGAATTACACGAATTAAAGGGAAGCGCTGCACTCATTCGTTTAATTCGTCTAATAAACAATATAAGATAAGATGATCACAGTATACCTCAGCAATCTTCAATTCAATTCTTTCCACGGCATTCATGAAGAAGAAAAAATTCTTGGCAATGAATATATACTGGATGCATCCGTGGAATTTCATGAAGAAAAAGCAGTGATAACTTCAATACAAGACACCATAAATTATGAAGATATTTATAACATCATTAAAGAAAGAATGAGCGAGCCTTCTCCGCTCCTTGAAACAGTGGTTATGGAGATCGGAAATGAAATTCACAATGAATTTCCGCAGATAAGATCCATTAATATCTCCTTAAAAAAAATGTATCCGCCAATTGAAGGTATCCGTGGTTCGGCTTGTGTCAACTGGCAGAGACAGTTCTAAACTTCAACGTACGACGTACGATGTTTGATGTACGATGTAATCCGGTATCCACTATCCAGCATCCAGTATCCAGTATCCAGTATCAGGAATCAAATAAAATAAAAACATGTTTGCAAAAAAATTTTTAAGTGGATTTCTTATTTTCATAGTTGCTTCAGTAGCTGCACAAACTCAAAAATCGACTTATGATCCACACGATTTATTTTCACCAAATTTTTATCCTTCTTCTGTAAATGAATACCGGGCACCAGATGGTGAACCAGGCATTAAATACTGGACCAATAAAGCCAGCTATAGGATAGCCGTGTCTTTTGATGATACAAAAGATGAAATTACCGGAAGCGTAATTATTACCTACACCAATAACAGTCCGCAGGCCATGCCATTTTTATGGCTATATCTTGATCAGAATCTTTATAATCTTACATCACGGGGCCAGGCTAAAACTCCTGCAACCGGAAGAAGCAGGTATGGTGATGTGAATTCAAAATTTGATGGCGGCTATAAAATTCAGTCAGTTAAAATTGTGACAGCAAAGAGCGGAAAAGTATCAGAAACCAATGTGAGAAATATAATCTCTGAAACAAGAATGCAATTGCGTCTTCCCGTTCCACTGGCTGCAAATGGCGGCTCCATACAATTTAAGATTGATTATTCATTTTCAATTCCAAAATATGGATCAGACAGGATGGGTCTCCTGGATACAAAAAACGGGAAGATCTATGCGATAGCCCAATGGTATCCACGCATGTGCGTGTTTGATGATATCGAAGGATGGAACACGTTGCCTTATTTAGGCGCAGGGGAATTTTATCTGGACTATGGTGATTACGATTATACTATTACAGCACCTGCGAAACACCTTATTGCCGGTTCTGGCGAACTTCAAAATCCTGAAGAAGTATTAACTCCCACGCAAATAAAAAGACTGGCCCAGGCACGTCAAAGTGATAAAACTGTTATGATCCGCACCGCGGCTGAAGTGAATGACCCGTCCTCACGTCCTCAGAAAGAAAAAATAACGTGGCATTTCAAAATAAAAAATGCCAGGGATGTTTCCTGGGCTGCTTCAACATCATTTATTTGGGATGCCGCAAGAATGAATCTTCCCTCGGGAAGGAAAGCATTGGCAATGAGCGTTTATCCTGTGGAATCTTCTGGTGACAGTGCATGGGGAAGGGCAACGGAATACACAAAAGGAAGTATAGAAAATTATTCGAAAAGATGGTTTGAATATCCTTACAATACCGCATCGAATGTAGCCAGTAATGTTGGAGGCATGGAGTATCCCAGCATTGTGTTTTGTGGTTACAAAGCACAGGGTGCAGGATTATTTGGTGTAACGGATCACGAATTTGGACATACCTGGTTCCCGATGATTGTTGGAAGCAACGAAAGAAAATATGGCTGGATGGATGAAGGCTTTAATACATTTATAAATTCACTGGCCGCTCTTGATTTTAATAAGGGTGAATATAAACCAAGGGCTCAAAATAAAATTTTCCTGTATAAATACATGTTTGGCGATAATACCGAAACTGTAATGAGCGAGCCGGATGCGCTTAAGGAATTCAATATCGGGCTTGCGTTGTATAGCAAGCCGGGCTATGCGCTTACGCTTTTACGTGATGAAATTCTGGGCCCTGAAATATTTGATTATGCCTTTCAAACATATATCAAAAGATGGGCATACAAACATCCCGCACCATGGGATTTTTTTAGAACCATGGAGAATGCAGGTGGAGAAGATCTGGGTTGGTTCTGGAAAGAAATGTTTATTGAAAATTATAAACTTGACCAGGCCGTCACTGATGTAAAATATGTAAAAGGTGATTCTTCCCTGGGAGCCCTGGTTACTATCGAAAACCTGGACAGGATGGCAATGCCGGTTTATTTGCAGTATGAAACCCAAAGTGGTAAAATATCAACGGTGAAGATACCCGTGGAAGTATGGCAAAATGGTAACAAATGGATTCAAAAATTGAATACCACTGAAAATATTAAATCTGTGACCATAGATCCCGAACATATTTTTCCTGATTATAATTTTGATAATAATACCTGGAATGCTGCGCATTAACTGTTTGCCACGAATTACGTTATTCAATACGAATTAATAAAAAAGGCACGGATTACACGGATTACGTGTATTTAATTTGTGTTAATTCATGTAATTCGTGGCTAAGGGTTTCTGCTTTTCTTTAATCCATGGAAATATGTGTAATGCATTGGAAAAGTAATTAATTGAGGTTAGAGATATTAATGCTACGCATCAGAGTTTGCCACGAATGACACGAATTTTCACGAATTAATACAGAAGAAAAACAC
>JBDTZL010000113.1:0-18588 GCA_040005125.1 Ginsengibacter sp. | reverse complement strand
TGATAGAAATAGTGGAGATCGGCAAACAGTTATTAATGACACGGGGAACGCTTACAACATTTTCTATCGCCAATGACGTAGCCAAATATTTCGCAATAGTGCCTGCCTTGTTCGTTGTTTCTATTCCAGGTTTACAGGCATTGAACATTATGTATCTCAAAAGCGCTCAAAGCGCCATATTATCAGCAGTAATTTTTAATGCGATCATTATACCTATTCTTATTCCACTGGCTTTGAGAGGGGTGGCTTATAAACCAATAGGCGCAAGTGCCTTACTACGCAGAAACCTGTTGATCTATGGCGTAGGTGGTATCGTTGCACCGTTCATAGGCATTAAGTTAATAGATATGCTGTTAGCATTATTCATGTAACGCTTTTCTCTGGTGAACATAAAACAAAAATTAAAAAATAAGTTATGAAAAAATATTTGTTGCCGTCTTTAAAGCTCACACTGGTAGTGCTCATTATATGCTCCGTGGTGTATCCGTTGTTTATCGCTGCAGTTGCAAAACTTGCACCCGGGGGAGGTAATGGAGAAACCTTATCTGTAAACGGTAAAGTGGTCGGGTATGCTAATATTGGCCAGAAGTTCACACAGGATAAATATTTCTGGAGCCGTCCTTCTGCTGTTGATTATAATGCCGCAGGTTCTGCGGGTTCTAATAAAGGGCCTACCGATTCAGCCTATTTAGCACAGGTACAGGACAGGATTGATAGCTTTTTAGTTCACAATCCATCTGTAAAAAAAGCAGACATTCCTTCTGAACTGGTTACTGCATCCGGTAGTGGTTTAGATCCTGATCTTTCTCCACAAGGCGCTTATGTACAGGTTGCAAGAATTGCAAAGACAAGAAGTATTTCAGAAGAGAAAATAAAAAACCTGGTTGCACAACAGGTTCAAAAACCATTACTCGGCTTATTCGGACCAGAAAAGGTAAATGTTTTAAAACTAAATATTAAATTGGATGAATTAAAGTGATCATGTCTGAAACTGAAAATAATACTGAACAATTTTTAAATCTCAATCCAAAAAAAGGCAAAGGGAAGTTTAAAATTTACATAGGCATGAGCGCCGGTGTAGGCAAAACCTATCGCATGTTGCAGGAGGCACACAGCCTTTTGCAAAACGGAATTAATATTAAAGTTGGCTATATTGAAACACATGGAAGGAAAGAAACCCAGGCATTAATCGAGGGGCTTCCTGTAATTCCACGCAGGGAAGTTTTTTACAGGGGAAAGCGGTTGGAGGAACTGGATGTGCAGGCTATTTTATTGCTGCATCCCGAAGTAGTAATTGTAGATGAACTGGCTCATACTAATATTCCGGGAAGTAAAAATGAAAAGAGATGGCAGGATGTATTGGATATACTCGAATCGGGAATTGATGTAATATCGGCCGTGAATATTCAGCATATTGAAAGCATCAATGAAGAGGTAAAAGAAATTACAGGTGTAGAGGTAAAAGAGCGAATACCTGATAAGATGTTACAGGTTGCCGATGAGGTGGTGAATATTGACCTTACAGCCGATGAATTAATATCGAGATTAAAAGGTGGCAAAATATATGATCACACAAAGGTGCAGCAGGCCTTGCAAAACTTTTTTCAACCCGACCAGATCCTGCAGCTTCGCGAACTGGCATTAAAAGAAGTTGCTGGACAGGTAGAAAGAAAAGTTGACTACCAGGTTACTGCTAAAAAGAATCCATTTCGCCATGAGCGTTTTTTGGCTTGCATTTCTTCCAATCATGAGATAGCGCAGCGCATCATTCGCAAAACGGCCAGGCTGGCCTCATATTACAACAGCCAGTGGTTTGTGTTATATGTACAAACTTCGAAAGAATCTGTTGATAAAATACCGCTGGCTGCCCAAAGACATTTAATTAATAACTTTAAGAATGCAACCGAGCTGGGGGCAGAAGTGATTCAAAAAAAAGAAGATAATATTGCTACCGCAATAACTGAAGTTGTCAATGAAAAAGGGATTACCACTATTTGTCTTGGCAAACCACATTTAAATCTTTTTCAAATCATAATAAGAACCAGCGTATTTAATCAGTTATTAAAAACACTTTCAAAAAACAATGTTGACATTGTAATATTTTCCTGATGGCATTAACCGTAAAAAATAAAATATGGCTGGGAACATCGTTTCTTTTCGCGCTGCTCTTATTAACCGGGGGAGTGAGTATTTACTACGTGGCAAAATTAAAGGCGGAATCAAAAAATATTTTGAGGGATAATTATGAAAGCCTTTACTATGCCCACACGATGCAACAACAACTCACTTCATATGAGGCTGCTTATGGAGAATCGGTAAAGCAATTCGAAAATGCATTGCAACAGCAGGAAAATAATATTACTGAAAAAGGCGAGCGGCAGGCTACTGACTCAGTAAAAATTTATTTTAATAAACTCAAAGCCGGTGATACCGCAAAAGGAAATATAAAAGCTTTACAAAATGAAATACAAAAAATTCTCGGCTTGAACATGAATGCTATCCGGTTAAAGAATGATAAAGCCCAGGCTACCGCCGATAATGCGCTTACATTCATTCTTTTTTTAAGCGGGATGGTATTTATTATTTCGTTTACGTTTCTTTTAAATTTCCCTTCTATAGTTACCACACCTATTAAGCAATTAACAACTGCTATAAAAGCAATAGGCGATAAAGATTATCAGCATCGAATTCATATCGACAGTAAGGATGAGTTTGGGAAATTAGCCGATGCATTTAATAAGATGGCAGAAAAGCTTCAATATTTTGAGAGCAGCAATCTTAATAAAATGATGTTTGAAAAAAACCGTGCGGAGGCCGTCATCAATAGTTTAAAAGATGCAAGTATAGGAATTGATAAAAACAATATGGTTCTTTTTGCCAATCACCAGGCCCTGCAGTTGTTAGGGCTGAAACCCGAAGATATTGTTGGAAAATCAGTAAATGAAATAAGCGCCAGGAATGATTTGTTTCGCTTCCTTATTGAAAATGAAACCTCAACACCTTTTAAAGTCGTTATGGAAAACAGGGAAAACTTTTTTGCGAAAGAAGTTATTGATGTAACGCAGGGTGAAACTAAAAATAAAGTCATTGTATTAAAAAACATTACCTCGTTTAAAGAACTGGATGTGGCCAAAACCAATTTTATTGCTACGATATCACATGAATTAAAAACGCCGTTAGCTTCTTCAGACCTCAGCTTAAAATTGCTGGATGATGAGCGTGTGAGTAAGTTATCCGAAGGGCAAAAAGAATTAATAGGAAATCTGAAACAGGATAATAAGCGAATGCTCAAAATATTAAGTGAGCTATTAAACATGTCGCAGGTTGAAGCTGGCCGCATACAGCTAAATGTAAAAAACGTACATCCTTCAGAGATCATTGAAAATGCTATACAGGCGGTGGCAGCCAGTGCGAAAGAAAAAGAAATTATTATTACGGATATTTCTGAAAAAACCCTGCCATCTATACAGGCAGATGCAGATAAAACTGCCTGGGTATTAAATAATTTTCTAACAAATGCAGTAAAATATTCATTCAATAAAAGCTTAGTGGAAGTTTCTGCGGTGCATCAAAATGAAGGGATGACTTTTTCAGTGAGGGATCATGGCCCCGGTATCGACAAACAATATTTACCCAGGTTGTTCGAGAGGTATTTCCAGGTGCCGGGTTCAAAAGAAAAAGGCACAGGCCTTGGACTGGCAATATCCAAAGAATTTATTGAAGTCCAGGGCGGAAATATTTGGGTAGAAAGTGAGATCGCAAAAGGGTCTGCCTTCTTTTTCAGCCTGCCGGTAAAATAATTAAAGGTCATTCCCATCAACCAGGAAAATATCTTCACCAGGCCTCATAATTTCTTCTGCTATTAAGGGATCAATGTAATTTTTACTGATATCGTGTATGGTATTTATCGTTCTTTTTTCTCCGTTGTCGCCTGTAAAAATAACAGAAGAAACTTCACAGAGAAATCGTTCCCCGTTTTTTCTTATTCCCGTCACTTCAGCTTTAATTTTTTCATCCGACTCCCGTTTTGCCAGGCATTTTTCATAATTACTGTCTGTGGTATCAAAAATTTCTCTTTCAGTAAGACTGGTCATTTCTTCTTCCGTATAACCAAAAATTTTGCAAACTGATTCATTAGCCTCAAGAATTTTACCATGGTTGTTTCCAATACAGTTGGCATGATATGAGTTTTCAAAAACAGCATGATATACTTCGGCGGTAGAGGGGAAATTTACGAGTTCAGGATGGCCATGAAATATTTGTTTATTTGATTGTGCTGTATCATCCGAAAGAATTTCTTTGAATGATTCAAAAGATTGCGGGATTTTCATCAGGCTTTGGTTAAAATTTATCGACTCCGCTTATATTGAAAGCATTTTTACAGGGGTTTATGCACTTATGGAGTATAACGTAAATAATGCTTTTATATTATTAATTAAAACTTATTGGCAATAACCATGCTACAAAACCTAAAAAACACCTTTAATAATCTCTGAACAGAGGATTTATGATTTTTAAAACCCATTCAAGGCTGATATTTGCAATACATTATTTAAACACTTTTTTTGAGAATATTATGGGCGCTTTGATCGTTTTACTGCTAATTCTTGCAATTATTTTCATTGCGGTTTTTTATAAAAAACCGGCTAAAAAAATTGTTTTGCCTGATAATTACAAAGAATTATTGATGAAACACGTAGCGTTTTACCGCTCCATTAATGGCGAGGAAAAGATCCGTTTTGAAAAGAAAATAAAAGAATTCCTGGGTTATGTACGGATCCATGGAGTAAACACCAGTGTTGAGGATATTGATAGACTCCTGGTGGCCGCCAGCGCAGTTATTCCCATTTTTGCTTTTCCTGAATGGAAGTATTACAATTTGCGCGACGTGCTTTTGTACCCGGCCACGTTCAATAAAGATGAATTTTTATCTGGCAATAATCCCACCAATACATTGGGCATGATAGGAAATGGCGCAATGCAACGGGTAATGATTCTATCGAAGCCTGCTCTGCACTTTGGTTTTGAAAATGATTTGGGAAAGGAAAATACGGGTATTCACGAATTTGTACATTTATTGGATAAAGAAGATGGCGAAGTAGATGGCTTGCCGGAAGCATTATTGAACAGGAAATATTTAGTTCCCTGGCTTGAACTCATGAATCAGAATATTGAAGCTATTACTGCAGGTGATTCGGATATCAATATTTATGGTTCAGCCAATAAAGCAGAATTTTTTGCGGTAGCTGCTGAATATTTCTTTGAGAGGCCCGACTTGTTTAAAGAAAAGCATGGGGAGCTATATAATTTAATGACGAAGATATTTCACCAGGAACCCCCCGTACCTTTGTACCAAAGTTAAATTTTATGTAATGTGTAAATAATACGTTACCTTCAGGTATTCCCAAAATTTACCATTATGAACCTGGAGTTGGATCAACAGAGAAAATTTACAGACCAGTTTTTTTTGCTCACAAAAGATGCTTCACAAAAATTTAAAAATACCTGGGATGAGACCATTCAATTTTCAAATCCCTCCCGTGTCAAATTTATTCCCACGTTTAATAACGGCGCGATAGATTCGCTTTCTGCTTCACTGAGGGAGAAATATGAGACCCTGCGCAAAAAATATTACGCTAAAACGCTTTAATCATTTTGTATCCTGGAACTGTATTGAACTATTCTCACGCTATTAAAAATTGCATCATAGATTTTCAGTTAGCAATGTTTTGTAATATTTGTACCCCCGGTGGTTTTTAGGATAAAAATCATCAGTATCTACATCAACTCTCACACCTTCAACCTCGGGACCTCACCCCAACTCCTCTCCAAAGGAGAGGGAACTAACTTACCATAAAAGGCCTTGAATTTTCAACCTTGAAACTTGAACCTTCAAACTTGAATTTGAACTTATCATACAATAAGGACAATCGTTCCCGCAATAATCATAATCGCCCCAATAGCCATTTTAGGAGTAAGCGTTTCACCTAAAAATATAATTGACAATATAATAGCAATGGCTACACTCAATTTATCAACGGGCGCCACCTGCGAAACTTTGCCAAGTTGTAAAGCTTTAAAATAGAAAATCCAGGAAAGACCTGTTGCAAGTCCTGATAAACAAAGAAAAATGATATTTTGCCTGGTAAGAGTATGAATGGTACCGGCACCGCCTCTGAAAAATGCAATGCCCCAGGCAACAAATAAAATAACCACTGTTCGTATCGCTGTTGCCAGGTCGGTGTCAACGCCTTTAATGCCTACTTTCGCAAAGATGGCTGTAAGTGCTGCAAATAATGCAGAGAGCAATGCATATATCCACCACATAATATTTTTTTTAAATTTTAGAGATTAGTAAATTACGGTTTAAATAAATAAGCGTAGGTTAAGTTAATAAGCATACCTCCTGGTTATCCTCTGCGTGTTCTGTAAGTTGTTTATATACATACAAAAAATAAATCAGCTTTATCATGGCCGGTTTATATGATTCAAAAATAATTTAATACAAAAAGCGATTTGTCCGGGAATTTTTTTTTTATTTATATTGTAGCAAATTACGGGGCCGGGGCGAAAGAATATAAATTGCAATATTATTCATAAAATTCGAATGCCGGTTATAACTTGTTCGCCACATTCAATAATATTTATTAATAAAAGTAAATAATAAAAGTAAAATTTTACAGGCAAGGAATCATTGGCAGGGTTTTTAATTTATCATTTCAATTTATTCAAATGAAGTTTCTATCAAAACTATTTTTCCTGCTAACAATAATAATTTCGGTTTTCAGCCAGTCATCACTATCACAAAAAAAAGAGGCAGAAGATTCTGCATCTAAATTCAAAACCGTTGTTGCCGGGCCACAATATAAACGCTCTAAATGGCATCAATTTCTATGGGGTAAAAATTATCGTAAAGAATGGAGCACACCGGTTCGCCTTCCTGTTTTCTTATTAAATGAAAGAAACGGCGCACTTGTTCCCACCGGTGAAGGAGGTGGCCATCAAACCACATCCCTTCATCTTCAAACAAAAGATGGCAAAAACTATACATTGCGCTCAGTTGACAAAAGACTTGGAAAAGTATTGCCTGATATTTTCAGGGGCACTTTTATCGAACACATCGCAAATGATGAAGTATCGATGTCAAATCCTTACTCGGCGGTAACTGTACCAGGTATGGCGCAAAGCGCGGGTATCTATCATACCAATCCCGAATATGTCTATTTACCAAAACAGGCAGCGCTCGACAGTTTTAATGACAAGGTAGGAAATAAAATGTACCTCTTTGAACAAAGGCTTAAGGGAGATTGGAAAAATGCTGACAATCTTGGAAATTTTGAAAAGTTTTATGATACAAGTGATGTAATTAAGAAAATACAGGAGGATGCTGAAAATCAAATTGACCAGGCTGCTTTCGCGAAGGCGAGGCTTTTTGATATGTTTTTAGGCGATTGGGACAGGCATGGAGATCAATGGAGATGGGGTATTGTAAAAAAAGATGGCGAAAAAAATTTTGTTCCGGTACCACAAGACAGGGACCAGGTTTATTTTAAACATAATGGTGTAATTCTCGATGCTGCTATCTATGCCTCCGGTATCGGGTATTTTCAAAGCTTTAAAGACCATATAAGCAACGTTAAAAACATGAATTTCGAAGAACGCTGGCAGGACAGGCTTTTTACCAACCACTTAAGCCGGACAGGCTGGGAAACCGCTGCTAAAGAACTACAGCAATCACTTACCGATAACGTTATTGAGAATTCAGTAAAAAAATTACCTCCTGAAATTTTTGCCATTTCCGGAAATAAAATAATTGCAGACTTAAAATCAAGACGTAACCATCTGCTGGAATATGCCACAAAATATTACCTGTTTCTATCAAAGGAAGTTAATGTTGTAGGTACATGGGGATCTGATTATTTTGAAGTAAAACGGTTGAATGATAGTGAAACTGTTGTCAAATTATACAACATCAATAAAAAAGGAATAAAAGAAGACAATGCATATTATTCGCGCACTTTTTTTACTGACGAAACCAAAGAGATCCGTTTATATGGCTTATCAGGAAAAGACGTGTACACAACTGACGGAAAAGTAAACGCCGGAATAACAATCAGGATCATTGGAGGGTATGACAAAGACTCGATCCTGATTAACTCTGCCGCCGACCGTAAAGCAAAAACATATGTATATAATAATCCGGATGATTATATTAAGGCAAGTGAAAAAATAAAGCATCATACTTCAACAGACAGTGCCACTCATTCATATAACTACAGGGATTTTACTTATGATAAAAGGGGAAGCAATGCGGCATTATTTTATAGTTTGGATGATCGCATTTTCATTGGTCTTGGATATGGTTGGGAGCACCACCACTGGCGAAAATCACCTTATGTTTTTAAGCAGGCTGTAAGTGTACATTATTCCATAACACAAAAAGCCGTGAGTTTTACCTATGCCGGAATTATTCCCAATACCATCGGCAAATGGAACCTGGCATTTCTTGGGAATTATGATTTTATCCGCTGGACTAATTTTTATGGCCTGGGAAATGAAACCGAATTCATAAATAAAAAAGATAAAGATTTTAACAGGATGAGAACAAGAGGCGCAACCGGCTCGATCGCTTTTAACAGGAAAGCAGGAAATAATTTTTTTGAGATCAAAGGCTTTTATCAAAGTGTAAAAATTCTTAGTGATGGTAACCGCTACACGATAGATTCTATAGCCCCAAAGGACCCCACTGTATTTAATATGAAGAGTTTTGCAGGAGCCGCAGTTGGATATGGATTTTCCAAATTAAATGATATAGTTGTTCCTACAAGCGGTATTGCATTTTCGGGCAATGCTTCCTATACACAAAACGTAAACCAAAGCAGCCAGTCATTCTGGAAATATGGAGGTAATCTCCAGGTATATCTTCCACTGGTTTCAAAATTTTCTTTGGCTGTATCCGGAGGCATTCAAACAGTTGATGGCAACCCCGAATTTTATCAATATCCTACTATCGGTGGAGGGCAGGACCTTCGCGGATTTCAATTGCAAAGATTCTATGGAAAAACTGCCTTTTATAATAGCAATGAACTTCGTTACATAGGCAAAATAAAAAATTATGTTTTCAATGGAAAAGCAGGCTTACTGGCATTTGTGGATGACGGAAGGGTTTGGATGCCAGGGGAAAAATCCGATACATGGCATATTGGATATGGAGGCGGGATAGTATTGGCGCCTTTTAATTTAATATTCGTCGATATAACTTATGGCTTTTCCAATGAATATAGCTTACTGCAATTTCGACTGAATATGCCTTTATAAGCGATTACGATATCATTGATTTCTGAAATATGAACTTAGAAAGAATAATTTCCTCACCCAATTTTTTTGAGTAACGCCTAAGAAGCTGTTTAAAAATGAAATTTTGCTTACCATATTGCGGCCAGCCTGTCCGGTAGGCAGGTTGGTAAAGGACACCGACCGCGGAGTTCCGCTGGCCGGTGGTGCCCACCGGCCGGAAATCTTACAAATCATTTTTAAACAGCGTCTAAGAAATAAGCCCGATACTTTTTGAATGGACAATGGCCTCTTCACTATGAATAAAATAACAGCAGAGAACACCTTTGGCAATCATTTTATCTACTACTTTCTGCACGCCTGCATATTTGTTTTTGTGTACCCTTCGTATATAAACTGCAAAAATTTTATCAGTAAAATGATCGGCCAGCGCCGAATAAATATTCGGGTCTTCCTGTGAATCATCTCCAAACAAAATAAAGCGGAGGTGCGGATATGCTTCAATGATGCGTACAATTCGCATGAATTTTGTCGCATGTTTATTTTGACCTGTGCGCCATACTTCCCTGAATTTTTTTAATTCACTCAAAAGATATATTCCCTTTGGTAATCCATTCTTTCTTGAAAATTCTATTATAAAATCAAAAAGGTTCCATTCGCTGCTCGACACATAAAAGAAAGGATTGGTAATATTTTCTTTTTGGGCCGATGCGGCGAGTAGCTGGTAATGATTCACAACTCCCGCAAAAGGCTTCCGGCTACGTGCGTTTTTAGTAAGTAATACATATAATCTCTTGCGAAGCCGAGATGAGTGAGATATTAAAAAAGTATCATCAATATCAGAAATAAAAGCATATGTTGAATGAAAAGGAATATTTACTTTTCCAACTCCATGAATTTTTTGCGAAAGATATTGCTCCTCTTCAAGGTTTATGGTAATATTGTGCCAGCCCGGTTTTGGAGGCACTACAGGAAACCACTCAAATTTGAAGAAACCATCATCCTGCGTTTCAGTATGCAATAACATACCCTCCCACTCCATCGATAACTTTGCGCATTTATAAGGTTCCACCATAAATAACCGCAGCATAGAAAAAGTATTGATTATCCAATTTTGGCGGTAGGTTTTACGCGACGCAGGGCTTAGCTTTAATACATGTCCGAACGCGATTATTTTTTCCGGACTGCCATAGCCGTTATATACCTTAACCTTCGGCCTGTGATCAATCCTGAATAAAAACAGGAGCTTCCGTTTTATTCTGATAAGCAAGGAAATTTTCTTTTCTTTATGTTTCAAATTTTATATTTTCATCAAATTGAACTGAAAGATATTATGGAAAATCCGGGCAGCTTAAAAATATTATTTGTCATTAATCCTATATCAGGGGCAAAGAAAAAATTTGATTGGGAAACCACTATCCGGGATTATTTCAAAAATCTCCCACATACTATTGAAATTTATGTTTTGTCCGGCAAAGATGATACCGGATCATTAGATTACCGGATCGAAAAATTACAAATCACAAGAATAGTAGCTGTTGGTGGTGATGGCACTGTAAGTCTTGTCGCAAAACAGCTGCTTGGCAAAGATTTGATAATGGGTATACTACCGGCTGGTTCTGCAAATGGAATGGCCAAAGAACTGCAAATACCGCTAATACCAGAACATGCATTAGATATCATTATAAACGGAACGGTGAAATGCTGCGATGTGATAAAAATAAATGAAACCGACATCTGCCTTCACTTAAGCGACTTTGGATTGAATGCTTTATTGATAAGATATTTTGACAAAAGCCCGCTAAGGGGAATGTGGGGATATTCGAGACTGGTATTTAAAGTTTTGTGGCGCAAAAAATTATTGGACACTCATATTGTGGCAGATAACCTGAACTTGAAAACAAAAGCTTACATGGTGGTAATCGCAAATGCCAGCAGGTACGGAACCGGCGCAGCCATTAATCCCCATGGGAATATTGGAGATGGCGTTTTTGAAATTGTAATTGTCCGGAAACTTTCTTTGTCACAGTTATTTAGAATGTTCATTAGCTACAAAAATTTTAATCCAAAAAAAGTAGAGGTCTTCCAAACCAAAACTGCGACTATAACTACCTATAAAAAAACACATTTCCAGGTTGATGGAGAATATAAAGGAAAGATTGATAAGGTAAAAGCAGCAATTATGCCTTCGCAATTAAACCTGTTGGTGAAAAAAGATGATCAACTAGTTCATAGTTTATAGTTCAGAGTTCAGAGTTTCAAACTGTACTTAGTACTTAACCTTTCTTCTCTCTTGCCTTAAACTTTATCCCTCTCAGTTCACTTCCTCCAATATAAGTTATTCAAGAAGTGATCATCTTTCTTATTTCATCTGTTAGATCAGATAATTCTTTTCTTTTTTCTTCAGTTATATGGTTTCTGTCATATGCTCTATATAACTTAGATTTACATTCACACGCTGAGCCGCCTGAATAAGTAAGAAAGTTTATAAATTCTAAATTTCCTTTTCTTCCAAATCCTTGTGCAATATTATCCATTATTGAGCCCCAGGATCTGTTGATCTGATCTTTCAGCCCAAAATCTTTTGAGTGGGTAGTAGTTCCTGTTAAGCAAAAACTTCTTTACAAAGTAATCTGGCTTTTTGCCAAACTTTTAAGTCTTCAAACTTTTGAATAGTAGCCATAAAAAATATTTTAATTGGTAACTTGAGCTTTGAGCTTTGAGCTTTGAGCTTAAGCCTCACCCCAACCCGTCTCCTTCAGAGAGGGAGAAGTAACTTACCATAAGACACACTTTGAACTTCAACCCCTCAACCTTGATCCTTCAACTTTGAATCCTACTCATACCGTAACGCTTCGATAGGGTCGAGGCGCGATGCATTTCTTGCGGGATAATAACCGAAGAATACACCTGTTACAGCACACACCATAAATGATAGAACGATGGAATATTCTGAAACCAATGTGGGCCACGATAAAAAATAACTGACAAGGCTGGATGATGTAATGCCAAAGGCTACGCCAATAATCCCACCTGTTAAACTGATAAGAATGGCTTCAACAAGGAATTGTAAAAGTATATCAATACCTCTTGCTCCAACGGCCATCCGCAAACCAATTTCTTTGGTACGCTCTGTTACAGATACATACATAATGTTCATGATGCCAATGCCGCCAACGACCAATGAAATACCGGCGATAGCTGCCAGCAGCACCGTAAGCAACTGACTTGTTGAGCTGATGGTACTTATCAGTTCGGCCTGTGTGCGTACAGTGAAATCGTTATCTTCAGTAGGCTTAAGTTTATGTTCTTTTCGTAATATAGCAGTGATTTCTTTGGTAGCAGTATCAGAACTATTTTCGTCAACGGCCGATGCATAAATATTCTGTACAAAATTGATGGCCAGTATTCTTTCCTGCACAGTGGTGTAAGGTGCAAGGATAATATCATCCTGATCCTGCCCGAAAGTATTTTCTCCTTTTGGTGTTAATACGCCAATTACTTTAAAGGGTATTTTATTAAAGCGAATGATCTTACCCACAGGGTCTTCACCTGAAGTGAAAATGTTATCAACAACCGTTTGCCCAAGCAAACACACCTTTGCTGCTGTTTTAACGTCGTTGTCGTTAAATACAACACCGGATTTTAATTTCCAGTCGCGGATGCCGAGGTATTCAGGACTAACGCCCTGCATAGACGTAGGCCAGTTAAGTGCACCATTTATTACCTGTCCGTTGGCATTTACAGCGGGGGACACAGCCGTTATAAAATGTGCCTGTGCCTGCATGGCTTTTACATCTTCCACTTTCAATGTTTGCAGGCCCGATGCGCCTAACCTTGCACCACCTCCAACTGTTTGGTTACTGCTTGCGCGGATGGTTATCATGTTCGACCCCATACCGGATAACTGGCTTCTTATGCTTGCCTTGGAGCCTTCGCCAATGGCAACCATCGTTATAACCGAACCAACGCCAATAATTATGCCCAGCATTGTAAGAAATGCCCTCAGCTTATTGCGCAGCAACGCTTTCCAGGCTATCCGTAACAGGTTTAATATTTTCATTTTGTTATCAATTAATAATCATCACTTACCGGCAACGCAGCCAATGCTTCTTTTGCAGAGCGAATGTTTTCATTCTTCGTATCTCTTATTATTTTGCCATCCTTTAGTGTAATGGTTCGGCTGCTAAAGGTTGCTATATCCGGCTCATGCGTTACAAAAACAATGGTTTTTTTCTGTTGCTGGTTTAGTTCCTGGATCAAAGACATGATCTCATAAGATGTTCTTGTATCGAGGTTACCGGTGGCCTCATCTGCGAGTATCATAACGGGTTCATTCACCAATGCCCTTGCAATCGCTACACGTTGCTGCTGGCCGCCCGATAATTGATTGGGCAGGTGACCTGACCTGTCAGAAAGTTTTACAGCCTCCAATGCATGTTTCGCTTTTTCTTCCCTTTCCTTTTTCGAAATTTTTGAATTATACATGAGGGGTAATTCAACATTTTCCAATGCAGATGTTCTTGCCAGTAAGTTATACGATTGAAAAACGAATCCAATCTTGAGGTTACGTAAATGTGCCAGTTCGTTACGTGAAAGCTTCTTTATGTCTACTGCATCCAGGAGGTAATCACCATTTGTTGGCTTATCAAGGCAGCCTAGTATATTTAATAAAGTTGTCTTACCAGAGCCGCTGCTGCCCATTATAGTAACAAACTCTCCGGCTTCCACTGTAAACGAAATACCTCTTAAAGCACGCACTGTTTCACTGCCCATTTTAAACTCACGTTTCAGGTCATGTATGTCGAGTATTTTATTTCCCATGATTTTGTTTGTTAGTGCCCGCGGGTATTATCGAGTTGATAAGTTGACAGGTTGAAACGGGCAGAAACCTATCAACCCGTTAACTTTTTAACCTCTAACTAATTACCCCGGTGGCCGGGCTGTACCTTTATTGCTATTCCTGTTGGGCCGTGCAGGCATAAAAGGACTCTTTTCAGGCGCACCGGATTTAGCTGCTTTTTTCTGTTGCGTGTACCCGGTCACTACTATATCACTTGAATCCAAGCCCGATAATACCTGCACCTCCGTTTCATCATCCATGCCGGTCCTTATCGGGTGCAATAACAGCGTGCTGTCTTTTTTTATCCATACGAAAGCTTTTTTTGCAGAATCACCATTTGCCTTGCCACCTGTTCCCGACGGAGATTTTCCACCCTGGTGGCCTTTGCCTTTTTTGCCGTTATGTTGAGGCGTACCTTCTATTGTATATACTTTTGACAATACAGAATCCGGCTGAAAACTAAGCGCCCTCGCAGAGATTATTAAAACATTATTGAGTTCTTTTGTATAGATAGTTATATTAGCTGTCATGCCAGGCTTTAGTTTCATTTGATCATTGGGAGCATCAATGATAGTAGTATAAGTAACTACGTTGGAAGATACACTTGACCGCAATCTTATTTCTTTGACTATCCCGCTGAAGGTATCTGAGGGAAAGGCATCCACGGAGAATATCACACGCTGGCCCTTGGAAACATTCCCAATATCTGCCTCATCAACAGAAGCCTGTACCTGCATTTTGGTAAGGTCCTTTGCAATGCTGAATAACGTAGGCGTATTAAAGCTTGATGCAACCGTTTGCCCTTCGCTTATGCTGCGCGATAACACGGTACCATCAATAGGCGAATATATGTCAGTAAAAGACAGATTTTTTTGTGCAGCCGCGAGTTGCGCCTTAATACCATTAACATTATCTTTTGCACTATTATTACTATACAAGGCCGTTTCATAATCTGCTTTACTGATGGCGCCTACATCGTAGAGTTTACTTTGTCTTTCAAAATTACTCTTTTGATAAATGAGATTTGATTGTGCAGACTGAAGACTGGCATTGATCTGGTCTACCTGCGCCTGGAATAATGATTTATCTATTTGTACAAGAAGCTGGCCTTTTTTTACAGTGGAATTAAAATCTGCAAATACACCTTTAATGGTACCTGATACCTGTGAGCCAACAGCAACTGTATCAACAGGCTGAACTGTACCTGTCGCAGTTACCGAATTGGAAAGTGTGCCGTATTCCGGCTTTTCTGTTTGAAGAACTATCACAGATTCCCCTGCCCTGAATTTCCAAAACCATACAGCCACACCTATTGCTACGATTAATAAAACCCACCATATCCATTTAAATTTTTTCATTGTTCAAAGCTTTATTAAAGATGATCCATCCATTATAATGTTACAGGAACGCCTGTATAAAAAGCATAGATTTTACTATACAAAACGGCCGTATACTTAGCCTGTGTATAAGCCTGTAAAGCCTGTACATACAAGTTCTTTTGCAATTGTAATTCTAATGTATTTACTGCGCCAAGCTGTAGCTCCTCATTGGTAATTTTATAAATTTCATCATTTGCGTTCAATTAGGTGCTGGCTGCAGAAAATTGAGCCTGTGCGTTCTTAAGATTGATATAAGCCTGTTCCACCTGTTGATCCAGGATTGTTTTTGTATTGAGCAGGGAAAGGGCAGACTGCTTTATTTGTATCTTCGATTTAGCGATAGCCGTTCTATAAATGCGCCTGCTGTAGATTGGAAATCCTGCGGTTACACCTAACGATTGATAGAAATTATTATTTAACTGGGGAACGTACTTAGAACTCTCATTATTGGAATAACCCGAAGCTAATCCTGCGCCAACACTTACAAAGGGTCTTATTCCGGCCTTTGCTATTTCAAGCCCGGTTTGCGCAAGCTGTACGCCAACCTCACCGTTTTTTACTTCAGGCCTTGTATTTTGCGCGGCTGCCTGGGATGCATCCAAAGGCTGAATGGATTCCTGCACAACAATTGTATCCGGGATATTTATGTTAAAAGTAAAAGACGATGGCAACTGCAAAATTTGCTTAAGTACTACGATATTTAAGCTGTAGGTATTGTTTTCATTTACCAGGTTATATTGGTCTGATGCGGTTTGCGCTTCCAGTTGTGCAAGGTCTTTCCTGGCAATGCTGCCTGCATCAAAACGTTGTTGTCCCTGTTTCAATTGCGCCTGCGATGTGGCAAGTACTTCTTCCAGGTAAGTAATAGTTTCCCTGGCAAGCAAAATATTCAGATAAGCCTGCGTTATGCTAAGTGTAATATCGTTTTCTGTTTCCTGCACACTTAAGTTTGAGGATTGTAAAGCGAGCTCCTTTGATTTGATATCATTTTTAAGAGATCCTCCGTTATACACCGTGATTGAGGAATTCAAGCCGTAGCTGCTTGAAAAATTTGCCTGGTTTTGAATCCCTCCCACAATAACATTGGCATTTTTCCTATTGACAAGATTTTGAGACACAGAACCGGAAAGATCGGGCAATACAGCCGCTTTGGATTGTTTTAAATCCTCTTCCGCAGAACTGGTATTAAAACGCAATGTATTGATTTGTATATTATTTTTTTTCGCATAATCAATGCACCCTTCTAACGTCCATTTTAAAGGAAGCTTTAACAGGGTACTATCCTGTGCATACAACCAACAGGGAAAAATTGCTGCGAGTGAAATTATTGTTATTATGATCTTTTTCATGATTAAAAACCTGTATTGACTGTGAAGGTTCTGTTAGTATTAACAATGGCAGCTGCAAGCAGTATCATAAGAATATTATTGTTCAAATAAATCATTAGTTAACATCAATTAAAAAGAAAGCTAATATTCATGATTTTAAATTTTCTGTTCAACTCATAACCCGGGCCACTATCCGTAACCCGCTATCCCGTAGCTACAAGCTACAACTCACCATTAGTAAAAAAGTATTCGTTTGTTAATTGCATTACTATAATTTAATCCCCAAAGTTGTTGCTACAAAAAAAATGCCCTGATTTGAAGGCACAACAAATATTCCGCTCTATTCAGAAGGTAAAATTCAGATACTGACATTGTATGCTAACTACTGGCTTGTATAGTCAACCGGGCATTACCGGGTTTACTGTGTATCGCTTTTAATTTGCTTTCTCTTCTTCACATTTCTGCAATTCTTCCTCTCTTATTTTTGCTTCTATCCCTTCCTTTTTCATACCTACACGTATGAAGCCAAACAAGCTCATGTAAATATTTGCGATCCACACAAGCGTAAAAAATGCAACAATATATCCCCGCCAGTTATTGTAGAGCAGGTGATACCTGGTAATGATCAGGAAGAACAAAGTTATGTAATGGCTAAAGCAATATTCGCAGGTAAATACATAGAAGAATTTTCGTTGCAGCAAGGCTGTACATTCTTTTGATTTTTTCACACAGAAATCCCTTGGTTCCCGAAACAGTTCTTCACGGGTAACGGTCCATGCAATACATGCTATTGGCAAAGCCATGATGAAAAGATAAATCACCTGGTAATGTAAGGTTAGGGGCATATGAACAAAATTAGATGTAGTTGTACAGAAATCCTTATCATGCTCTAAAAAGTGTGAATGATGTAACTTTTTTCTAAAGTTATGTAACACTTACCTGATTAAATCTTCTCACCTTTGTTATGATGAAATAAAAGACAAACTTAGCTGTACTAATCAAAAAAAGTAATACTCAGAGACATCTCTGCCGAAAATCATAAATCGTGGCGTCAAAATTTTGCAGGTAAGGTCAGAAAGAAGTAATAAAATAATCTTCTAAGAATTAACTAACATGATTTCTTACCTTTTGAATCCCCTAACAGCACTATGCAAGGCATGGTGCTTTTTTATTCATTCGTCGTTGAAAGTTGAAGGTCCAAAGTTCAAGGTTGAAGGTTCAAGGTTGAAAGTTGAAAGTTCGACGTTAAAATCTTCAGCCTTGAACCTTCAACCTCTAATGGATCGAATTAGACATGCCGGCCTTTACAGAGGATATTTTAAATCCAACAGATTATGAAAAAAGATGAAAACGTTTTTATTGATCAGGATAATCGAGCCAGGAAGAAATACCAGGAATTGGAAAAATCAAAAGTCCACATTATTGTTGAAATCATTGAATATGTCCCCAATGCAGTGTTAAGCAAAACCATCATAAAAAAAATAACCGGGAATGTCACTGTTTCGTCATTTGACGCAGGTGAAGAGTTAGCCGAGAAGACCTCACCGTTCGATACCTATATCCAGATAATAGATGGAGCTGCCGAAGTTATCATAAGTGCGAAGAAATACAAGCTTACATTAGGTGAGGGAATAATCATCCCCGCCCACTCCAAGCATTGCTTCAATGCCAATGAACAATTCAAAATGATTTCAACTGTTATTAAAAGCGGGTATGAAGACTAAGTTTAAAGTTCAAAGTTGAA